>JBDKKX010000219.1:0-8592 GCA_039795795.1 Bacteroidota bacterium
CAAAAAATCCCATTTAATCCTAATGCTTCGGGTGCCCCAATTGTAATTCCTTCATCAAATGTCCCGCACCCGCAAACTTATCGATAATAAACAAAATATAGCGCGCATCCACCATAATATTCCTACAAATAGTTTTGTCATAATAAATATCACTCATCGTCCCCTCCCAAACGCGGTCGAAATTCAGCCCAATCAAATTGCCATACGCATCTATCGCAGGACTGCCCGAATTCCCGCCCGTCGTATGATTCGAGCCAATAAAGCAAACAGGCATTTTCCCATTCTTAGCGGCATAAATCCCAAAATCTCGTTTTTCAAATAAATCCCGCAATTTTTGCGGCACATCGAACTCATAATCACCCGCAACATATTTCTCCATAACGCCCTCTAAATAAGTATAATGTTGATACATCACGCCATCTCGAGGCTGATACCCTTCTGCCTGACCATACGTAACCCGCAAAGTGCTGTTTGCATCGGGGAAAAAACGCTTTTCTTTGCCCAAAACCGTCATCAATGCAGCCATATATTGCCTTTGCAACCCATTGATACGCGGTTGCAATTCTGCAATTTTAGGTTCCACGAGCGTTGAATAGGCATCCATTAGGCTTTTTCCGAAGGCAAATGCAGCATCTTGATTCAATTTTTCGACAATTTCAGCTGGTTTTTGGTCGAAAAGGGCTAATAAACTATCTTTTTTCAATAAAAACGATTGTTGAAAAAACGATTCCGATAATTTGGAATAATCTTTTTTAAAATCTATCACTATTTTGCGTACTGGACTCGAAACCAAACTCGAATCGGCATATTGCAAATAAATTTCTATCAACCCTGCAAAAACTTTTTGGTCCGTCGCAGGCAAATAATCTTCATAAAAACTTTTTATAAACTGTTTTGCCTTCTGACGACGCTCTTCTAAGGGATTATTGCGCCCTTTTTCATGCGCTATCACAAATCCATTCAAATTAGAAATCAACGACAACAACTCAACATTCCGAAAAGTTTCATTAAAATTCTCTCGTGCTTGCGCATAAGGCTCAAAAGATTGATACAAAACCTTGAAATCGGACAAAATATGCCCATAATTTTGCTTCCAAATCGGATTTGCTTCTACTTTTTTTTGGAAATCCGCTTCAAACGCTTGCTTTTTAGCAACCCCATTCGTTTGCTTCAAACCCAAATTTTCACCAATCCACTTTTTCCAAGCATTGGCAATCCGAGCATATTTAGAAGCGTATCGAATTTTCGTTTTAGCATCCGAACGCATATCTATATCCATGATTTTCAATGCTTTATCCCGCAATCGAATTCGAGTAGGATTGACGGTTTCCACTGTTTGCGCCACTGCTGCCGCAGGTAAATATTCTTGCGTCCGTCCAGGGAAGCCAAAAACCATTGTAAAATCACCTTGTTCAACCCCGTCTAAGGAAATCGGTAAAAATTTTTTCGGTTTATACGGCACATTATCCACATTATATTCGGCAGGACGGTTGTTTTTATCCGCATAAATTCTGAAAATCGAAAAATCGCCCGTATGTCTGGGCCAAACCCAATTGTCCGTATCCGAACCAAATTTCCCAATACTCGAAGGCGGCGCGCCCACCAAACGCACATCTTTATACGTTTCCGTTATAAACAAAAAGTATTGATTTCCTTCAAACATCGGACGAATTAACACATCTTGTCCTCCGAGCAGCGGCGTATGTTTGCGCACCTCCGCGAGGTTTTTATCAATTTGCGCTTGCCGTTCTTTTTCAACCATTTCAGGCGTGACACCATTCAACACAGCCGACGAAACATCCGCCATGCGGATAATAAAAGTAGCTGTAAGCCCTTTGTTTTGCAACTCTTGTCCACCGTCTTTAGCCCAGAAACCATTATCTAAATAATTGTGTTCCAAGGAACTATGCTGTTGAATCGCGTCATAACCGCAATGATGATTCGTCAATAATAAACCTTTATCCGAAATCATTTCCGCCGTACAGCCGCCGCCAAATAGTACAATCGCATCTTTGAGCGAACCTTTATTGACACTATAAATGTCTTCGGCAGACATTTTCAT
Organism: Bacteroidota bacterium; assembly: GCA_039795795.1. GTDB lineage: Bacteria > Bacteroidota > Bacteroidia > Chitinophagales > Saprospiraceae > JAAFJT01. The sequence goes on from JBDKKX010000219.1 coordinate 2,063, forward strand.
ACCCATTTTTTTCATTTCAGCCTCGTTGAGTTGCGCCAAAAGAAGGGGCAACCAGATGCCTTCGCCATCCACTGCGGGCGGCGTTGCGAACACGCGCCCAAGCATAAGCAATACTGTAAATAATGTTAATTTTCTTTTCATTTCAAAATTATTGTTTTAAATTAGGATTTAAATTATTGAAAAACAGTTGGAATTAGGATTAAATGGGATTTTTTTGGGATTAAATAGGATTGATTTTTTAGGATTGATTGGATTTGCAGTATTCTAATCCAATCAATCCTAAAAAATCAATCCCATTTAATCCCAAAAAAATCCCATTTAATCCGAATTCCAAAGGCGCGCAATAAATCACAAAAATACAGATTGCTTTTTAAATTATTGGCATGAAAAAAGCACCCTATTCAAGGTATATTGCAACAACCTCCATCAAACAATATATTTACATTTTAAATCATATTTTTTCGCCCAAAATCATAAAATTAAGGTATTATTAACAAACTTGGCATGATTCATGTCATTTATAACATTATAAAAATGTACTATCTGAAAGTAACTCAGTTCCTTGAAAAAATTTCAAAAAAAACACGTTCGCTCCAAAAAACCAAACTGTTTCCCCCCATGTTTTGTTTAATTTTGGCGAGTGTAGCAGATGCACAACCTTCAAAAAATCCGCAACACCGTCAAAAAGCAGAAGCAGCTCGTTTCCGAACCGAACTCAATGGCATTTCGCAATTGATGTATCGCACCGGAGTTGGCGCGCCGCATGCAGGCAGATTTTACGCTTACGCGCTGCTTGGAGCTTACGAAATCGTGTCGCAACACAATAGCGACTATCCTTCCTTAAAAGGACAACTCATTGGTTATCAAGGAGTTGAGCCATCCACAGGCGGCAAAACGGACTATCCTCTTAGTGCGACGCTCGCCACTTTAAAAATCGCTTGCGAGTTGATGTACATCACCGCCGATTTAGAAATCGCACAAAAACGTTTAAAATTAGATGCTCTACAAAACGGATTATCTCAACAAGTGGTGGATAATTCGGATAAATATGCGCAAAATGTTTGCAATGCCGTCATGGTTTACGCCAATCGGGACGGTTTCCGCGACATGCGCAAGCAAATGAAACTATACTCGGTAAAATCGGGTGCGGACAAGTGGCAACGAACACCTCCAGAATTTTTTCCAGCAGTGGAATGGGAATGGAAAACGTTGCGACCGTTTGTATTGGATTCGGCACGACAATGCAAGCCCGCACCTCCTACCGAATATTCGATGATAGAAGGCAGTGCATTCCGCAAAATGACGGAAGAAGTGGTCGAAATTAATAAAAATTTGACTGCTGAACAAAAAGAAATCGCCCTTTTTTGGGAAAATACTTCTTATACGTTCCATAAAGTTGGGACGAAGGCACCTAAAAATCAATTGCGCCAAACGCCAGGGACGCATTGGATGAAGATTACAAGTCATATATCCGATTCGTTGAAAGCCGATTTTGATAAAACGGTTTGGGCGCATACGCTCGTTGCACTGACCTTGCACGATGGTTTTATCTCGACTTGGGCAGAAAAATATCGGTCGGAACGCGTTCGCCCGATAACCGTGATTCGCGCTAATATAGATAAAGATTGGGAACCGTTTTTAAATACGCCTGCTTTTCCAGAGTATTCGAGTGGTCATAGTGTCCTTTCGACGGCGGTTGCGGAGATTTTATCGCAGATTTTTGGTGATAACATTACTTTTACAGACGATTCTGAAAAATATGCGGGCATGAAAGCGCGTCCATTTTCGTCCTTTCGGGCGGCGGCGGAAGAGGCAAGCGTTTCGAGATTATATGGCGGCATTCATTTCCGCGATGCTGTCGAAAACGGCAAAGAACAGGGCAAACAATTAGCAAAAATCATTATGAAGAAATTAGGCAACATCATGCACACCGATAAAAAATTCTAAATAATTAATTTTTAATTATTTATACAATAAAAATTTTTAGTATCCGTTATAAGACCATTGCAAACTAAACCAAGCATTTTTAGGGGCTGCCGCAGGGACAGCCCCTTTTCTTTTTGTAGCGCGTTGGAATTGCGATTAAATGAGATTTTTTTTGGATACATTGTGATACAAATGGGAACGCGGAGGACGCGGGTTTTACAGATTTACACGGATTTTTTGGAATTTATGCTGGAAAACTCGCCCATAAAGTTCGGGAAACTTTTCAAGTTTCCCGAACTTGCGCGATACCTTATTAAAATCTTATCACCTAGCATAAATTCCAAAAAAAATCCGTGTAAATCCGTAGAATCCGCGTCCTCCGCGTTCCCATTCGTATCGTAATTTCCTAAAACAGAAACGGCTATTTCAAAATATACAAGCTCTGAGTTGCTGCTTTTTTCCCCACCGTTTCAAGGCGAACGCGATATGCTCCATTTGAAAGCATCGAAACGTCCAAACGATGTGGCGTAGCACTTGCTTTTTCAACCTTTTGATTCCAAATCGCCTTCCCTGCAACGTCAAAAAGCGTGATTCCAACGGATTCATTTTCAAAATCTTTCAAATCCAAAAAGGCTTCTTGGCTCGTCGGGTTTGGAAAAATATTGAAATTTGCAATTGATTGATTATCAATCTTTTGAGTTTTTTCATAACCGCCTGAAGCCGTAATATTAACGGTATAATCTTCCACTTCTCCTTTTTCAAACGCTTCACAAGCCGTTGGCGCGCCTGTTTTTTTCAACGAAATACGCATTCGTGTACTGCCTACAGGCGCAGTCAAAGGAATCGTAATATTTGCCGTCGAAGTATAGCGCGTGCCCGAAGCCGCTAATTCTGTATCTTCAAATACATTATTTTTGTTATAATCAATCCAAACCCGCCATTGTGCCGTTGCATTCGACGGGTCGGTTGCCCAACTATAACCTTGCGTCAACTTAAATTCATACGTCGAACCCCGAACGACATTCCCTATCACTCCTGTAAAATCCCCATAACCTTGTTTCTCACTCGGATTATTCAAATTTGAAAACTGAACGCCTGCAATCCACTCATTCCAAGGCGTATTGCCTTTTGAAGCGCAATAATTCACAACCGTCGCTTGACACGCGCCTGCATTCGCACTACAAAAAGTTTCAAAATTTTGATTCAACAAATTCGGATTGTTCGTCATCTCCGCCTTGAAAGGACAGAATTTTTTCAACGAAACAGGAATACAACCACTTAATTGATTGAAATTCAATCTTATAAAACACGTTGTCGGCACATTAAAGTCTGGAATCGAGCCCGTAAATTGGTTGTTATCCAACAATAAAGCATTCGCATTAGGTAAATTGAAGGCAGGAATCGCTCCACTGAATTGATTGTGGTGTAAAAAGACATTTTCTACCAACGGAAAATTAAAATTCGGAACTGTCCCCGTCAATTGATTATTATATAGGTGTAACAAGGTTAATTTCGGAAAATTAAAATTCGGAAGCGTCCCCGTTACTTGCGTATTCGTTATGACAATGCCTGTTAAGTTCGGAAAATTAAAATTGGGTATCGGGCCCGTCAAAGGATTGTCCGACAAATCAATGAAAACCAGTTGTGGACAATTCAAATTCGGTATCGAACCGCTTAATTTATTAGACGGTACGTAAAAACCTTTCAAATTGGGACAATTGAGATAAGGAATATTGCCTGTCAATTGATTCCGACCCAGTGCCACCGATTGCACCAATGGCAAATGCAATGCTGGAATGCTGCCATTCAACGCATTTTCCGCCAAAGAAAGGACATCTAAGTTCGGCAAATTCAAATTGGGAATCGTCCCAGCTAAATTATTGGCGCGCAATTCAATGTTTTGGACGCAGCCTTGCGCCGTCAAGGTCACTCCAAACCAGGTATGAATTGGGGTGTTTAAATTCCACTGGTTTATCCAATGCGCGCCATTCGCAGTTTGGTACAATTGAACCAATTGTAGCGAATCTTGATACCGACAACTGTTCGCAATCGACGTGACTTGAAACGGCAAACTTACAAGGATATTATTATTTTCATTGCTTTCTGCAACTTGATTGTCTGCATCTGCCTTCAAAATTAAATAATATTGTCCTGTACCAATCGGGCTGCGCATTGTGGACGCGCCCGCTACTTGAAACGACGTAAATCCTGCATTGAAATTGCTCGTGGCAATTATGCCATCTTGTATGTCATCAGAACTCAATACATTATCTCTTGAAATATAACTTTTTACATTAAAAGCATTGGGAGCATTTGCATTCCCGATGTTTTTTAAATCAAATTTATAATTCAAAATTTGCCCTTGTTGCACCGTCGTTTGGGTTAAATTTAGGTTCGTAATCGTTAAATCCGGCAAATTCGGAACACATTCTCCTACATTTCCATTGCAAAATGTATTAATATCTTGGTTTGTAAGTCCAGGATTATTGGAAAGGTTCACGTTTTGAAGCTGCGCACAAACCGCATGCAAAGACGCAGGCAAACAACCTGTTAATTGATTGTTATTCAATTGCAAATAGAACAATTGTGGCGTGTTAAAAGTCGGAATCGAACCCGTTAATTGATTGTTATTCAAATATAAAACCCGCAATTGTCCCAAGTTAAAACTGGGAATCGAACCCGTTAATTGATTATTTTGTAAAAAAAGCAATTGTAATTGCGGCAGGTTAAAATTAGGAACCGAACCTGCTAACATATTCGATTGAAAATCAATAGTTTGTAAATTGGGTAAATTCAAATTGGGAATATAGCCCGTCAATTGATTGAAACTAAGGTAAATATCTCGAACTGTCGTCAAATTAAAATTGGGAATTGAACCCGTTAATTGATTGGCTTCTAAATGTAAAGTAATCAATTGAGGCATGTTCAAATTGGGAATATTGCCCGTCAATTGATTGTAAGAAAGCACGAATGCTTGTAATTTTGGCAAATTAAAATTGGGAATTGAACCCGTTAATTGGTTATTGCTTAGAATCAAAGCCAATAATTCAGGCATATTCAGATTGGGAATTGTCCCCGATAAGTGATTGCCTTGCAAAAAAAGACTTTCTACACAGCCCGCAGGATTCAAACCTACCCCAAACCAAGTGTGGATAGGCGTGCTTAAATTCCATTTATTGATCCAATTTGCTCCATTCGTCGCTTGGTACAATCGAACCAATTCTAAAGAATCTTGATACCGACAACTATTCGGATTGATGACTTGAATCGGTCCCGAAACGATGATATTATTAAATTCATTGCTTTCTGCCACTTGATTGTCTTCATCGACCCGCAAAATTAAATAATACGTACCTGTGCCAATCGGACTCCGCATCGTGGAAGCGGCAGGCACTTGAAACGCGGTGAAACCACCTGCAAAATTCCCTGTCGGCACGATGCCATCTTGTACCATGTCGGCAGTCATGTTGGGTTCCCGCGAAAGATAGGCTTTGACATTGAAATTACCCGTTGTGGCAGTTCCAATATTTTTTAAATCGAATTTGTAATACAAAATTTTCCCTTGTTCGACCGTCGGATTCGTAATATTCAAATTCGCCATCACTAAATCGGGCATAGGAGTCGTATTATACGTAATATCAATTCGACCTTGGGGTTCGGGAGTCGCATCCACCACATTGCTAAACGGGTTGACCGTCGGAGCGTATAAAAAAATGTGTTGTGGTCCCGTCTGATAAAGGCTGACAATTGCTGAAAATTGTAACGTGACTTGACGGCTCTCTCCTGGATTTAAATCAAAAATTTCCCATCCATAACTAAATGATTCTCCGCCACTTGTGCGCAAAAAAGTATTAGCAGCTACTTGCGTCACGCTGTTGACCGTGTACAAGCCCGAATAATAATTCCTGCCCAAATTCGCAAAACCACCCAAATTTACAAACACTTGTTTGGCAAGGATATTACTATTATTTTTAACGGTGTAAGTCGCACTCCAAGTTTCATCATTTTTTAAAACCGTTTTGTTCGGCTGCACCGCAACAGCTATATCTGCGGTCGGAAACGTAATTGAAATGTTAAACTTAAATTGGGCGGGATTGAGCATCGACGGCACCCCGTTCGACGCGACGACGTAGTAATCATCAAACCAATAATTGTTATATAAACCAGCCTGTCCGCTATACTTGGCATTCGGCGGATAAATTGGATTATTCAACGTCAACGGATACGAAAGGACGAGGGTTTGATTGGGCGCGAGCGCGGGAATCATGCCCGTTTGGGCAGAAAGGGCGGTCGTGCCGTACGAATCACCCAATTTTTGCACATAGTGCAAGCGCGTCGGGACGGTGGACGCAGTGCCTGTGTTGGAAACGGTAATCGAAAGTGCAATGGCTTCGCCCGGTCGTGCGGAAGCGGGTCCCGTTACATTTTGGATGACCAAATTTTGTGCGGACAAAATTTGACACAAAATACAAAATGCGGTTAATAAGCTGTTTTTCATCATAATGTTTGTTACGAAATGAATACTTCAAGCAGTGTGGCACGTTGGAATTAGGATTAAATGAGATTTTTTTGGGATTAAATAAGATTGATTTTTTTAGGATTTA
>JBDKKX010000220.1:0-8568 GCA_039795795.1 Bacteroidota bacterium
AAATCCGGGTAGTGGTATGGTTGTAATGAAATGTCGAATTTTAATGATTAGTTCCTCAGTACGTGACAAAAATATTTTTCGACACAGATTGAACAGATTCCACGAGATTTTCACAAATTTTTTTTGTTTTTTAATGCTTGAAATCAAAAAAAATCTGTGAAAATCTCGTGGAATCTGTTCAATCTGTGATGAAAAGTATTTTTGTCACGTACTGAGGATTAGTTCTCAATCGTTTTCTATTACAAAAACGTTACATAAATACCACTACCCAAATCCGAGTAATCCTAAAAAATCAATCCTATTTAATCCCCAAAAAAATCCCATTTAATCCTAATTCCAACGCACATCATTTTACAAAAACAGGATGTCTATCATCATATATCAACAAACATTTAAACAATCGCTCATTCAACGCATCGCCTTTCAACGCAGTTACGGCGGTTGTCAAATCTTTATCATCCGTGACCCATGATTTAAAATTATCAGGTGTTAAATCTTGAATCGCGCCTGTTTCAAACAAAAGCATTTTTTCATGAATTATAATCCGTTCATTTTCAATGATTTTGGAAATAAATGGAATGCCGTTCAACGGATTATACGCTGTAATTGGTACTCGAACTATTTGCGTCGTCTCATAAGAAAAATAACAAATCTTGCCCCGCAATTGCATGCCCGCAAACGCGGTCAACGGTTTATGAATAGCTGTTTTGGACAGGCGCAAATAGGGAATCCCATCCAAAACAACCCCCCAAATCGAATCGGGCACAATTGTCATCCCCGTTTTGCGCACCGTCAAATGCTCTACTTGGGTCAAAAAGGTTTGCGGATTCGTCAAAACACCCGCATCCAAACTGTCCCAAACCCAAGTCGGACGATTTTTCTGCCATTCCTCAAAGGTTTTATAAACCCCATTTCGGAACTTAAAATTTTTGGTGATGGCAGCCGCATTCCCTGTTTGGGCGTACGCTTTCCATCCCAAAAATAATGATAATAAATGGATTATCAATGATTTGTGCTTCAACACGATTTGTTTTTTTAGATGATTATGCTACTTTTACTTTCACTTTTTCCCAAGTTCGATATTGCGCCGTTTCTTCAAATATATGTTTTAAAATCTTTTCATCCTCCTCCGTCAAGGTGATATGACGACGTTCTGTAACCCGTTGTGCGGTGTCAAACGCTTTTTCAAAACGATAGGTCTCAAAACCAGCCGTCCCGCCCCAACTAAATGACGGAATAAAATTTCGTGGATAGCCCCCACCATAAACATTTGCACTGACACCAACCACCGTTCCCGTATTAAACATGGTATTAATACCACATTTAGAATGGTCGCCCATGATTAACCCCAAAAATTGTAAACCCGTTTTGACGAATTTATTTGCCTCATACGACCACAATTTAACAGGTTCATAGTTGTTTTTAAGGTTAGAAGTATTCGTATCCGCCCCCAAATTGCACCATTCCCCCAACACAGAATTGCCCAAATACCCATCATGTCCTTTATTGGAGTAACCTAAAAGCACCGAATTCCCAATTTCACCCCCCGCTTTGCAATGCGGACCGATGGTTGTTGCCCCATAAATCTTCGCACCCATTTTAATCGTCGCTTCTTCGCACACCGCAAGAGAACCCCGTAACAAGCAACCTTCCATCACTTCGGAATCTTTACCCAGATAAATGGGACCATTTTTTACATTGAAGACAGAACATTCTGCTTTTGCGCCCGATTCTAAAAAAATTAAATTTGGGTTGCCAACGACTTGATTGGTATTACTTAATGGTTGAGACTTGCGATTCTGGGTTAACAACGCAAAATCATTTTTGATTTCTGCGTCGTTCAACAGGAAAATATCCCATACCTGTACAATTTCTGTAAGAGGCGTATCTTCCATTTCAAATCCTTTTAATTCATCTATATCATTCTCTTCCATGAGATTATATAATTGCAATTCACTCATACGTGCTGCAATTAATTCCCCATTCCTCAATAACGCTTGATTCGGCTCTAATTTTTCAATCGAAGCACAAAGCGCGTCAGAAGGCAGCACAGAACCATTAATGATATAATTATCCGATGATATATGTATCGGAAACTTATCCAATAAATATGGTTGCGTGATGTAGGAAACCCGTCCTTTCAATCGTTTTTCCCACTTTTCGCGCACCGTTAAGATGCCTACACGCAATTCGCAAACAGGTCGTGTAAACACTAAGGGCAATAGATTATTGCGAAAATCATTGTCAAACAAAATAATATTTTTCATAACAATTTAGCTATTTTGGATGCCACAAAGGTCTTAATTTTTTTGAAATCTACAAACTTGAATCCAAATTGCCCTTACTTTTAAGATTAAAATACAAATTGTTTTGTATTAAACGAATTATAAAAATTTAAAAAATAATATTTGTTTTTTGAAAATATATTGTTAAATTATTTTTATTTTTAATAATACAAATTATATTAAAAATAATACAAAAAATGTTTGTTTGTTTTCAATTACATGTAAGCAATTCTTATTTGAATAATAGCAATTTATAAATTGCTATGAAGTGCAAAAATTGCATATATCAAAGCGTATATATATTGTTAACCAAATTTTATTTTTTGATTATCAAACAAAGGGAGATTGGTTGATATTTTCAAAATTTTTATGAACAATAAAAATTTATGTTTTTTTTACAGAAAAAATTAGGAATGCTCCTTTTCATTCCTATATATTGCCCCAAAATTGGTACAAATGGAATTTAAAATATAATCAGATTATGAATATATATTATTCAAAACCAGAAAACGGGTTTTAGATAAAACTTTTAACCAAAACTTTTAGTTTTAAAAAAACAAACCATTATGATGGAAACCAATGTAAAATTAGTGGAACTGGACTTGATGGTTCAGCAAGGGAAATTGGCGGAGGCAATCGAACGTTATTTTGCCGATGATGTCAAAACTTATTCTTCTGCCACAGATATGACGCTGAATAAAGCGGAAAAACTGAAGGGTATGCAGAATTTTATGAATACTGTGGAACGCGTTAATAAAATTACGCTTCACAGTCATTCGATGAGCAACGATGCGAGTCATTCGGAGTTCACGTTTGATTTTAAGATGAAAGATGGGTCGAATTTCGTGATGAACGAGGTGATTCGTCGGATTTGGCGCGATGGAAAGGTCGTGGATGAACGTTATTTTCCGGGCGAGGAACACAAAGTGGCGGTTCAAACGCAGTTTGTGAACCAAGCGCGCAAAACGCCTATCTCGATAAATATCGTGCATGAAGTGGCGGATGTGGTGCAAAATGTGGTTGAAAAACCTGTGACGCATACATTTAATTTGACCAAGCATGTCCCCGTCATCAATACGCAGACGGTGGAAAAAAGGGTGCCGCTGATTCAACAAAAAGTGGTTGAAAAACAAGTGCCGCACCAAGTGGTTTTAGAGGTGGAAAAACCTGTAATCACTGAGAAAATCGTGGAACGCCCTGTAGCCCACAACATTGAATTGACCCGTGAAAAACCTATCATCAATCAAAAAATCGTCGAAAAACCAGTGCAACATGAGGTCTCTGTGATGCACGAAAAACCGATGATTCGGGAAAAAGTAATTGAAAAAACAGTGCCGCATGAAGTCACCTTTACGACGGAAAAGCCTGTTATTACGCGTCGTGCGATGGAGCAATTGGTGCCGCATGAGGTGACTTTCAATGTTGAAAAACCAGTGATTACACAACGCGCTATTGAAAAACCCGTTCAACGCGAAGTGACTTTTACCGTAGAAAAAGCGGTTATCAATCAAAAAATGATTGAAAAACCTGTTGTTACGGAGGTTTTGAATGAAAAACGGGTTCCGACAACGCGGGAAGTGACGGTGGAAAGGATGGTGCCTACGACGAAAGAAGTATTTGTTGATAGACCGCTTGTTACGCAAAAAATGGTGGAACGCCCTGTTTCAAGAGAAGTTGTTTTGAATCGGGAGGTGGCAAATTACACGGAAAAAATCGTGGAAATGCAAGTGCCTGTGGTGCGTGAAAAAGTGGTTGAAAAACCAGTGGTGTATGAGGTGATTGTCGAAAAAGAAGTGCCTGTGCGCCGCGAAGTGATTATTGAGAGGGAAGTGCCTGTGATTGTGGAGAAAATTGTGGAAAAACGGGTCGAGATTATTAAGGAAAAAGTTGTGGAACGTCCTGTGGAACGCGAAGTGATTGTTTATAAGGATGTGCCGACGATTAAATATAAAATCGTGGAACGCCCTGTGGAACGCGAAGTGATTATTTATAAGGAAGTGGCGGTTATCAAGGAGAAGATTGTGGAGAAAAAGGTGGAACGCGAAGTCATTATTGAAGTCGAAGTGCCTGTTATCAAACAGACTTTTGTGGAGAAAAAAGTCAATTTCGATACTTCCGTTGAAAAAGAAGTGCCTGTGGAACGCATTGTTACGTTGAAGCGGGATGTTGCGAAAGTGAAAGAGGAATTTGTTGAAAAACAAGTGCCCGTATTGCAACAAAAAGTCAATGAGAAAAAAGTTAATTATACGCTTGTTACAGATAAGCAAGTGCCTGTAAATCATACTGTTGAGTTGAAAAAAGAGGTTTTGGTTTTGACTGAAAAGGTGAAAGAAGTGCCGATTAAAGTTGAAATCGAAGTGCCGAAAGCGGTTGTAACGGAGGTGAAAGTCGAGAAATTAGTGCCGACTTATAAGGAGGTTATCGTTGAAAGACCTGTCCAACTGATTAAGGAGGTGGTGAAGGATGTGCCTGTGGAACGCATTATTGAGTTGCGCAAGGAAGTGCCTGTCATCAAAGAGGTTTTCAATGAGGTGAAAGTGGAGAAAATTGTGAATTTCACGCGGGAAGTGCCTGTTATTAAAGAGGTGGCGAATGACGTGAAAGTAGATAGAACGGTGCAGTATAATCGCGAAGTGCCTGTCATTAAGGAAGTTATGAATGAGGTAAAAGTGGAACGTCAAATCCCTGTGAACCGTGAGAAAGCGGTGATTAAGGAGGTGGTGAACGAAGTGCCTGTGAATAAGACCATTAATGTAACGCATGAAGTGGCGAATATTAAGCACAATGTGATAACAAAATCAATTGACCATGTGATTAATGTTCAAAAACAGGTGGCGAATATTCAAGAACGCGTTACGGAAAAACCTGTTTTGACAGAGGTAATGGTGGATAAAATGGTGCCTGTTACGAAGGAAATCCATGTGGAAAATGAAGTGCTGGATTTGAAACAAAACATTGTGAATAAGCCAGTTATGCGTGAGATTACTTTGACACGCGAAGTCCCACAAATCCAAGAACGTCATATTGAGAAAAATGTGCCTGTATTGCAGGAACGCATTGTGGAAAGACCTATTGTAAGAGATGTGTTGGTTGAGAAATTCGTGGATAGACCAGTGGAGTTGATTATCGAAAAACACGGTGAACAACCTGCGGTGCATTCGTTCGTGGAAAGCGCGAGTGACGTTGAATTGCGCCAAAAAGCAACCCGCAAAGAAGTGGTTGCGGGTCGTGATATGACGATTATGCCTGATGCGAAAGTGATTACGACGACGACTACCACCACCACAACGACGAATGGCGGCATCAAACGCGATGATTTGACCCGTATTTATGGCATTCGGTCTTGGGTTATGGAATATTTGAACCAAAATGGTATATATACTTATCGTCAATTGATAGATGCAGGCGTTCCGCGTTTGCGCGAATTGATTGCGAAAGGTGGAGAGCGTTACGCCTCGTTGAATCCAGAGGCTTGGACAAAACAAGCGAATTTCGCTGTGAATAACAATTGGAATGCGATGAAGGAATGGCAACGCGATAATTTCCAATTGTTGGACGGCATTGACCCAAAAGTTGAACAATTGTTGAATCAAGCGGGCATCTTCACGTATGAACAGTTGGTTGCAACGCCTGTGGAAAAATTACAAGCTATTTTGACAGCAGGTGGTTCGCAGTATGCGCAACGAGACCCAAAAACTTGGGGTCGCCAAAGTCAAATGCTGATTGATGGCAAATGGGATGAGTTGAAAGCATGGCAACTGATTTTGCGGAATAGTGCTGGCGCAGATGGCATCAAACGCGACGATTTGACCCGTATTTTCGGTCTTCGGTCTTGGGTTGTGCCGTATTTGAACCAAAATGGTATTTATACTTATCGTCATTTGATGGAGGCAGGCGTTCCGCGTTTGCGCGAGTTGATGGCGAAAGGCGGTGTTCGTTATTCGACGTTGAACCCTGATTCTTGGGTGAAACAAGCGAATTTTGCCATGCGCGGCGATTGGGATGCTATCAAACAATGGCAACGGGACGATTTGAAATTGATTGAAGGTATCGGTCCGAAAATTGAACAATTGTTTAATGATGCGGGAGTGGTTACTTTTGAACAGTTGGCGGCAATGCCTGTGGAGAAAATGCAAGCTATTTTGACGGCTGCGGGCCCTCGATATTCGATTCATGACCCTAAAACTTGGGGTCGCCAAAGTCAAATGGCGGCAGATGGTAAATGGGAAGAATTGAAATCTTGGCAGCAAGTGTTGGACGGCGGTAAAGAATAAAAATACACCTAACAGGTTTTAAAAACCTGTTAGGTGTGGTGGTGTTACACCTAACAGGTTTTAAAAACCTGTTAGGTGTAATTTTAAAATAAAAAAGTGACAGCAGCGCGTGCTGCTGTCACCAATTACACCCTCTATTATGAAAAATCAAACTAATACTAAGTTTCCTGATTATCGAAAACGGCATTTAACCATTTTCTTCCACTTCTTCCATGATATTGCGACCATATAATTTGCCCAAATTGTCATAACGATGGTTAATTTTGTCTTTCAATTCTTTGCGCGCAAAGAAAATACGACTTTTCACCGTCCCTAAAGGCAATTTTAAATCATCCGCGATTTCTTGATATTTATAACCTTGATAGTGCATCACGAACGGCACTTGAATGCTCACATCCAAAGCCTCGACCATGCCCGTCAATTCTTGCATCATAATATCCGATTCGGCTTGGTTCGGAATCGAAACCATCGGCGAATTGATATAGAATTGGTTATCTGTCGCATCTGTAATCGTATTCGCCTTGACCTTTTTACGATAATTATTGATGAAAATGTTTTTCATAATCGTAAAAGTCCAGGCTTTGAAATTGGTTCCGAGCCGAAACTTATCCCGATTGGTCATAGCGCGAAATGCAGTTTCTTGAAACAAATCTTTTGCATCCTCCATGTTTTTGGTCAGATTATAAGCAAAAGCGTGTAACAAAGCACTCATTGCATCTAAACGGTGGTTGAATTCGAGCGTTGACATCATGCGTAAGATTTATATAAGAAAAAATTCGGGTGATTCCAAACAAGAATTTATCCTGTTCTTGTTTTGTCGAAGCAAAATTAGGTTGGTGTTAAACAAAATCCAAATTTTACTTCAACAATTTTCATTTAAAATTGAAAAAAAAATGCTTGTGAAAATTGTTTAAAAATGAAATCATTGATTTTAAATGATTTATGTTTTTTTAGCAATAAAGAAACCTTTTTTTACTTTCATTTTTTTTTGAAAATATCGTAAATACAAAGACATTTTTATCGCTAATAGGTTGCTTTATCTTAATTTGACTTTTTAATTTTTGTTTCTAAATGGGTCGTTGAATATCCGTCTTGAAAAGGCAAACTTAATACTTGTCCGCCCTTTTCCAAAACCAAATCGGAACCAACGATTTGATGTGGCTGCCAATCGCCTCCTTTTACTAAAATATCAGGTTCTAATATATGAATTAAATCATAAGGTGTATCAGATTCAAATACAATGACTAAATCAACACTTTGCAAAGCTGCTAAAACGGTTTGACGGGTCAATTGGTCATTAATCGGGCGATGATTTCCTTTGAGGCGGCGCACCGACGCTGTCGAATTGAGTCCTACGACAAGTTTATCCCCTAACTCACGCGCTTCCGCAAGGTAACGCACATGTCCGTAATGCAGCAAATCAAAACAGCCATTCGTGAAAACGATTTCCAAACCACACGCTTGCCAATGTTGAATGGTTGCTTGTGCCGCAGCAAGATCTAAAATTTTGGATTCAATAGCTTTAAACATTTTATAATTTCAATATATTTTTATTTTAGAAACCTTTTGAAAATGAAAGTGCGAAGATAACTTGTTTTTGCGTCTAAATAAAAAGGTATAATCTTTTGGGTACTTTTTACGTTTATGGGGTGTTGGAATTAGGATTAAATGGGATTTTTTTGGGATTAAATAAGATTGATTTTTTAGATTTGTAGGATTTCAATGGGATGTTTCATTCGGTGCGAAAAGTAGGTTACAAATGGGGATACGAATGGAATGGATGTACGGATTTCACGGATTTCATGGATTCGTACGGATTTTTTTGGAATTCCTGCTCGAAACCCAAGCAAAAAACAAAAAAAATCCGTACGAATCCATGAAATCCGTGAAATCCGTACATCCATTCGTATCACAATGTATTCCAAAGTGGAACCTAAAAATGAAACATCCCATTGAAATCCTATAAATCTTAAAAATCAATCTTATTTAATCCAAAAAAATCCCATTTA
>JBDKKX010000221.1:0-8553 GCA_039795795.1 Bacteroidota bacterium
ACGAGATGGGTCAAATTCACGATTAATGACCATCAATTTCAACGTCCTTTCGCCCAAACCCGTCGCTTCAACGTGTATCAAATACGCCCCACTCGCAACAGGAATCCCTCTATGATTTTTCAAATCCCATTGCAAATCAGGCAAAATTTGCTTCGACCGAACGCCGAAATTGCTCTCTACAGGATTCACTTCTGGGGCTTCGTCCCGCTTGAAATCACGGATAAATTTCCCATCCATCGAATAAATCGTAATCGTCGCTTTGGCAGGCAAGTTCGTGATTTTCACCGTCGTATTAAATTGATTAATCTCGTAATCCGACCGCGCATAATACGGATTCGGCACGACATTCATCATATCTAATTGATTTTCAATGCCTAAGGTTTCTAATGCTTTGGGTGCTTTCGACTTGACTTCAAATTTATACGTCGGATGTCCGCCGTTTTTGCCCGAACCAAAGACCACTTGATAGGGATTATTCACCCGCAATTTAACCGTCGCATCCGTCGGAATCAAGCCTTCTTTATACGATAACATCTTTTGACCCGATGCTAATAAGGGCATCGCTGCCCAAGTAATCGCTTTGAAACCTGCCAATTTCCCTAACGCAGAACTCGATGCAAACCGCGTCCGCAAATCCGCACAAGCATCATATTCTTGCGAAGTCACATATATATAATGTTGACCACCCGCATAAAGATAGGCTTGCCAGTTGAATGCAGCGCGTTGCGTCAAGCCGAATTGACTCGAAGGTTTCCACATCATATCACGCCCTAATCCGACGGATTCGGGTAAATAATTGCCTGCGAGGGAATTTTCATCATAGGAAGAGTTCTCGCCGAAGAAAATATTCAATCGTTTGCCCGTTTCCACATCGATTGCGTAGCCCGGAAACCAGCCCATGCCCGTTCCGTCATTATCGCCATCGGGCAAACCATCGTTATTCGTATCCTCTTTGCCGACAGACGGATGCCGCCGTAAATCAAAATTCAATGCACCTCCTTCGGTTCCAGCATTTAACGTATGCAAATCGTAATAATGGATATTCGACGTTTCCACTACGACGCAACGACTCCATTTCGATTTATCCTTCGTGAATACAATATCGACATTATTCAAATTCACAATACCATTGTTCCCCGAACGCACCAAATGTCCACTCGTGCTGACCCAAGCAGGCGTAATCAAAGGCATTGCTGTATTCACTCGATAATCCGTCAGCGTAAACGGCATAAAAAGGTCATTGAAATTTTGGTAAACGCGTTTCGGGTCTAAATCGAAATCTATTTCATTCGGATTCGTCTTCATAAAATTCATCACATCGGGATTCGCCGTTAAAACGGGGTCAATCGAAGTATCGTCGTCTTTCAAACCGCGTAGCCAAGGTTTACCCGAACCATAAGTAATACTCGAACCAATCGCTCCATTTTTTACATTCAAAATCGGATTCACCCCCGCGTCAGGCACTTGCCCAATCGTTATCGTGAAACCGTATTGCGCCAAAATCTGCTCATTTAAATCCGAAATCGTCTTTTTTGCCGTCGTGACCGCCCCCGACTCAACGTGTTTCAATACCCAGCGCGCTGTATCATTCACCAAATTGTCCGTCATATTGCCGTCGCGCAAATGCAATTCAAAAGTGCCATCCACTACTTCCAACGGATTGTAAACCTTGACATCAATCGGCGCAGCCCCTGCTTTGTACGTCAATTCGTTGATAGGCGGACTGCCCGCCGTCCGCGCCAAGATTTTAGCCACCGTCTCGTCCGATAAATCCAGAAAATTACCGCCATCTCCAATCCCATCCAAGCGCGTCACAATTGCTCCATCGCCATATTGCGATTGCAAAGCCACATCCGTTATCGGTCTTGGAATGCAAACATAAGGTTTACCTGTCGCCGATTGCCCAATATTGCGCCGACCGACGAAATAAGGTTGTTCTTGACCATCGCCGCCCGCCGCTTTCGAGTTGAATTTCTTATAATTGTTATAAGCGTAAGCAATCGCTACATAATAATATTTTTTATGATTGATAAGCGCGCCCGTTCCCGTCGCAAATAAGTCTTTTTTCAAACGGAACGTGTGCCGCAACCCTTTATTTTCACCCGTCACCTTCTCTACGGCGGAAAAATCCGTGTATAAACCCGGAAAATTCGGATTTGGAATCGCCGTCCAATTGTAAATCGTTGCAACCGTGTCTTTTATATCGACTTGCGCCGCTAAACGCGATTTCGTTGGGTCTTCCAAATCGGCATTGCCCACATCCGCATTCGCCACTTGATACAATTTATAACCTTGAAAACGATATAAACTATCCTTAATATTCGGGTCACGCGGGATTTTCAAACCCTTTTCCTTGTGATTTTCATTCGCATTGTTGGAAGACAACGGATTATTACTCAAAACCGCTACCACTTCTTGGTCTAATTCGATGAAAGAAACATCGGGCGCGTCAGGACCGTTTTGAATCGCAAAACACGCATCAAATAAATTTTGCGCCAAATCATCCGCCCGTTGCAATTGCGAAATGTCAGGACAAGGATATTTTTGGTCGGCAACCCAAGGCAAACCAATAATTAATTCATTCACCGCCCCCGGTTTCAACTTGAAAGGACCCGATGCTTGAATCATCCGACGGTCTAAATTCCCCAAACCCGCACTACACATACTCCAATCATTCGCACCCGTCCGATTCGGCGCGGACGGAAACGCATACGCAATCGGACGATTTGTCCCACCCGGATTGTAACCACTGCCCCCCAACGTGAATGGCGTACCATCTTTCCAACGCCCCGTCAAATAATTGTAATATTCTCCTGCGGTTTTGGGATCCGTCATGCCCGGAAGGGCTCCCGGACTCCCTTCATTCGCATAATACGTGAACGCATTCATCCCAATTTCCTTTCCGCGCTCATCCAACGGTCCCCGAAAATAATCAATCCCAATAATTGGAACTTTATCTCCATACGTATTAATCCCACCGTTACAAACCGTCGAACCGGGTGCTGTACCATCCGTCGCATCTAAATTATAGATATATGCCAAATTCCGCGTCGTATCGCAACCCACAAAATCATCATCAGAACAACCCAAATCCGGGTCTGTCCACATCGCAAAATACGTACTATCAATATCTTGCACCGCCCGATTGATTAATTTATAGCGTTGAAACGTCATATCATTCAACGCATCATTGGTTTTGTACGCAAACGCTTGTACTTGAATCTCCATTTGAATCGGCAATGAGCGTTCGGCTTGCGTGTGAACGCCGCCATTATCGTTGTAAATCCAAAAAACCATCTGGTCTGGATACTGCGGCGCGCTGCAACCTCGTACATCAATCACAGGATAATCGCCATTCGCAGGATTATACCTGCCATCACCGTCTTCATCATAGAATTTCGCCAAACCTTGTCGCGCCGATGGCAATTCAAAACCATGAATTTGTAAAAAATACGGATTCCCCAAAGCGGGCCAACCTTTGACATTTTGGCTTAAATCTCCAATATTGTAAGGCACACCTGCTGCTTTCGCCGTTTGAAACGCCTTGATATGCTTTTCAATCTCGCTGCCATATACTACGAAATGTTTATCCCAATTATCGCAAGTTTTGCTTTGAGTCGTGCCGTCTCTGTCGGTGAGGGGACCAGGCCAGAAATCTGTTTTTGTCCCTGTGCGGAACGTTTGAACCGCGACTTTTAAATTCTTCCCAGGGTCGATGCCGCCTAACCAAACCGCCCCCGCATACATTGACGAAACCGCTTTTGCACCTGTACCGGGTTGCACTTTCGGAATGACGTACTGCGCAACGCTCAAATCCCACCAAACATCCCCGCAAGAAAGCAGGGCAGCCCGAACATTATTAATGTCCATGTCGAAACGAGAAGTCCCTTGCGCACAATCGCCGCCCGGTCTTTGGGAAACGGTGTTATGATTTGGCGTATTGCTGCCTACTGATGGGGCAGTTTTGTAATTGTCGGGTGCTTTAGCCGATAAAAATTGCGTCGCTAACAGCCCAATCATGAATATCCACGTTCTTTTCATTTTATTATATTTTAGGGGTGCTTGGAATTCGGATTAAATGAGATTTTTTTGGGATTTTTAGGATTGGTTTCCAGTACAGGACAAAAATACTTTTTGGCACAGATTGAACAGATTTAACGAGATTTTCACAGATTTTTTTGATTTTCAATACTTAAAATCAAAAAAATCTGTGAAAATCTTGTTAAATCTGTCCAATCTGTGATGAAAAGAGTAATCAATCCTAAAAATCCAAAAAAAATCAATCCCATTTAATCCCAAAAAAATCCCATTTAATCCAAATTCCAAGTACCCTATTCTTTAAAATCCAAAACTCGCCCCCAAATAAATACTTCTCGGCGCGTAATAAAACCCCGGTTCTATCAACCGCGCCAAATACGAAAACCGATATGCAGCAATATCACTCGGACGCGATGCCGCCAAATTCGCTAACGTATTCTGTCCAAAAGAAGATTGTAAATAGCCATCATCGCTCGGAGAACCCGATGCCGAATAAACACCCGCCCAATTCAACGCATTCAACAAGTTTTGCACGCGCAAATACACATTCAAACTCAATGGATTTTTAGGATTTTTAGACAATTCAAAGGTCTTGTCCACCCGCATATCCAACGTGAAATGCCATGGCAATCGAGAACCATTAATCCCACCCGCAATTTGAGACCCACCAAATTCTGTCGGTTGCACCGCCGCCGTGTAGGGACGACCCGAAACCATCAATGCTTGAACATTCACCCCAAAATTTTCTAAAATCTTTTTATCCCAAAAAATGGGTCCATCATATTGTTTGCCTTCGTCATATCTAAAATCAAGCATCGCCGTAAAACGATGTCTTTCATCATAACTTAATGGCGAAATCGTCCGAATATTCCCATTTTTCAAAAGGCTGCGTTGCGAACCCGCATCCGAACCAGTGCCATCCGCAAATTGCAACGTATAATTGAACAAACCCGAAACATTTCCCGTCCGCCGCAAATCAAATTGCGCCGAAAACCCTTTCACCGTTCCAAAATCCACATTCCCATAACTCAAATATTCTCCGCCCGCAAACGTCGAAGGCAAAAATTTATAATAACGCAATTGAATCATGTCGCGCAAGTCCTTATAATAAGCCGTCACTTTCAAACCCGTCGTATTTGTCAATTTTTGTTGGAAACCCACCTCCCAATCAATCGTTTTTTGCGGTTTCAAACTCGCATTATTCTCCGTCGTCCTGCCGCTTTCGCCAAAATAGTAATAATCCAACGCATTCACATTGTACGCATAATCCGTCCCCGTACTATTGAGCGTCGGACGCTGCACCAACACGTCATAATGCGCAAAAAAATTCGCCGATTCGCCAATCGCAAACGAAAATGCCAAGCGCGGCATGAAATTCACCTGTGGCGTATAATCCGTGAAACTGTTTTTAGGGTCAAAACCGCGTTGCTTGATGGTTTGAAACGTATCCAATTTGTATTTCGGAAACACTTGACCGCCTTCTCCGTAAATCAAAAGTGGGTCGCTGCTAACCCCATGCGCATCATACCAATCATCCCCTTTGCGGAAACCCGTAATCTTAGAACCGTCCCGCGTCGTATAGACTTTATAATCCTCTCCAATATTATCGGGTTTGGCAATGCCCTTTTTCGCATAAAAATCCTTCGCCTCCATGATGTCATATAACGAATATTGGTCTTTCATCACCTTCGTATTCGCATCAAACCGATCCACCCGAAGCCCCGCCCGAACAATCAAATCGTGATACACAAATTTATCTTGAATATAACCCGCCATATATATAGGTGTCGAAGGCGCGACAGGAAACGTCCGAACCCCATCTTTATCCGTCGCTTTGAAAAAATCTTCAAAAGTCGTTTTGGCACTCAGCGGATTCCCCAAATAATCGTAGCCATAATAATCCAATAAACCTTGGTCGGTCAATTCCTGTGCAGAAAACAGATTCAAAGACAATTGCGCAGGGTCTAATGCCAATACGTTCCCATGTTCATACAATTTCTGCCCCGTCAAGGCGCGCAAACTTTTGTAAAATTTAACATCTGCCAATTCATCAATATTCTTTTTGACCAACGCCCGATACAATTTCGTCGTCACGCCCGCAATCGTCGTATCGCCATACGCCAAAGTCGTATCAATCGCGCTCCCCGAACCTTGTAAATGACGGTCTTGCGCCGATTGCGCCAAACCCCAAAGATTAAACGGCGCAACAGCATATTTTCTATCGACCCGTTGTTCGTAGAGAAAACCAATTTCAATATTATGCGCATTTTTTTTATTGCCATTCGGAATAATGTCGAAATTAAATTTTGCATTGCCCGAAAAAATATGCCCTTGATCCAACGAAACCGAATTATAAACCGCCCCAACATTCCGATGATAATTCCAAACCCCTTGCAACGTTTGAGCCACTAAACCGTTTTCAGCCAAATACGTTTGACTACCCGCCTCCACATTTTGATTATAATTCGCCAAAACAGGATTAATATCCCCCGCTTTATAACTTTTTAGTTGCCGATTATAACCCGATTGCTTAAAACCCCCATTCGTATCGCGTTCAAAAGTCGGAGTCCAACCATAATCAAATTTCCCCACATAACCATAATCAAATAAATTTTTACCATGTTGGGCATCCATGATACTGCGATTGGATTGCTCATAACCCATCTGTAACGTATAAGAAATATTTTCAATCGACAAACCCGCAACCCCTTTTTCCGTCGCATTGCCATTGCCAAGCCGATGTCGAAAACGCAAATTCACATTTGTAAAATTTTGATTATCCGTCGGATGATTATTCGGATTGAACGTACGCCAATTCGACGGCGTAAACTTATCCGCAAAACCGTAAAACGAACCACCCGCCGTCAAATCCATGCCTTTTGCGAGTTTAAAATCCAACTTTCCCGTGAAATTATACTGTTTTCTATCCTCCCCAGGACGCACTTTCACCAAATTAAAATCCTTCGCCGTCAACAATTCCGCACTACTCACTGGCGTAGTGCCGCCGAGATACGTCACAGGCTTATCCTGCAACGCCTTCAAAACATCATCCTTCACCACATAAAACGGCACCGCAGACGGATTCGGATCCAACACATATTTATATTGCGCCGACAACCGAAAACCAATCATCGACTCCTTCAACGGCTGATTCCCTTCCCCAAGCATCGGTTTTCCATCCTTATCCTTCACCACCCGCCGCAAAAGCGGACCCGAAGCATTCGTCGTAATCAAATTATAACCATACGGATCCAAAAATTGCGAAGTTTCTGTTTCCACCGCAAAACTATACTTTTCAGAAGGACCCTTCGTCGTTGCCGAAATGATGCCGCCCGTCACATCGCCATATTTCGCCTCAATGCCCCCCGTCACCACTTGAATTTGTTCCAATTCCGACACAGGCACCGCATTCGTATTCGAGGCGCGCACCCCGTCGATATAAAATGCCGTCGCATCAGGGCGCGAACCGCGCATCGACGTATTGCCATTTTTATCCACCGTCACCCCCGCACTCAGCCCGACAATGCCCGCCAAATCCTTCGTCGGCAACTTTTGCAACTGCTTACTGGTCAATTCCATCCCTTGAGAAGTCTGGTCAATCCGCACAATCGGAATTTTCGCCTCCGTAATCGTGATGACATCCATCAATTTCGCATCATTACTCATTTCCACATCCAGTTTAAGCGTTTGTCCCGCGTTGACATGAAAACCCGTTTGCCTCAATTTGGCATAGCCGACCAATGAAAACTCCACATCATACGAGCCCGCATCCAACTCCGTGATGCGATACAACCCATCAAAATCCGTTTGTCCACCCGCTTTGAACACCCCATTCTGATAAAGCACCACATTGACCACCGCCAAAGGTTCTTTTTTTTCCGATTCCGTCACCTTACCAGTGAGGATAGATTGCGCCGAGAGCATCGACCAAGCCATCCACACGAGCGCAAAAGTGAGTAATTGCTTTTTCATCATATTATTTGGAACAATTTGTTTAATTGGTTTAATTAATAGTTGTCTGCCCATAGACGGTCGGTCGATAGACAAATTGCGTTAGAAAAATTCCTCGAAAAACAGCGCGTTGAAGATGATAAAGATGAGTTTCATGCCCACAAAGTAATGCCAAAACCTTGACAAACAATGATTTGAGTGCAATATTAAAAAGAAGCGTACAAATAAAAGTAAAAATTAGAACTTTTTTTTAAATATTCGATAAAGTGTTCTTTTGGCAATTTTGGTGAATAGACCTCAAACAGGTCATTAATGACCTGTTTTGCATTCAGTTCGGGAAACTTTCTTAGTACGGGACAAAAAAGGTGTAGAGCGAATTGGAACACGGATGACACGGATTTTACGAATTTACACGGATTTTTTGGGATGTTTCATTTTTAGGTTCCACTTTTGAATACATTGGGATACGAATGGGAACGCGGAGGACGCGGATTGGACGGATTTACGCGGATTTTTTTGGAATTTATGCTGAAAATTTAGCATAAATTCCAAAAAAAATCCGCG
>JBDKKX010000222.1:0-8547 GCA_039795795.1 Bacteroidota bacterium
GGACTAACATCCATTACGGGATTCACGCCCAGATGTACGACTGTCTGAATCCATTCCTTGCTTCTTTTCGTTGCAAAAATACTGCTTTCCTCTTTTTCACTGCAAACATATAATGTACGGATTTTACAGATTTCACGGATTGGTACAGATTTTTTTGAACACATCTGCTTTAAAAAATAAAAAAAAATCTGTACCAATCCGTGAAATCTGTAAAATCCGTACATCCATTCGTATCGTAATTTTCCAAAACGGAAACTGCTGAAAATTAATATCCTTTCAACGCAATCTCTTGTGTATCAATGATTTGGACGCGCCGTTTCATTTTTTTCTGAATGACGTAAAAATGAGGTTCATCTTCCTCGGTTATGAAAGAAATCGCTTCTCCTGTTGCTCCTGCGCGCCCCGTTCGACCCATTCGATGGATGTAATCTTTCGGCGAACGCGGCAATTCGTAATTAATCACCAACGGCAAAAATGGTATATCAATCCCGCGAGAAGCCAAATCCGTCGCGACCAAAACCGTAATTTCACCCGACTTGAAATACCGCAAAGCATCCGTTCGGGCACCTTGACTTTTCTGACTATGCAGTGCCAAAGCACTTATTCCATTGATTTTCAATTTGTTAACGACGCTATCCGCCTTGTGAATCGAAGATGTAAATACTAAAACTTGTTTCAAACTTTGTTCCTTAATCAGATAGCGCAATAACGGACCTTTGCGTTCCTCCGTGACCATGTAAGCAGATTGTTGAATTAAATCCAAATTGGCTTCGGGCACTTCGATTTCAATTTTAAGCGGATTTCGCAAAATCAGTTCCGTCATCGTATGGATTTCTTTGCCAAGCGTCGCGGAAAACAATAAATTTTGTCTTTTGACGGGCAACAATGCTAAAATTCGATTCATCTCCACTTGAAAACCTAAATTCAACATTTTATCTGCCTCGTCCAGCACCAAAATCGCCACTTCGGATAAATTTAGTGCATTATGCTCCACCAAATCCAATAACCGACCGGGCGTTGCAATCAAAATTTCCACATTTTGTAATTGAATCATCTGCGGATTGATGGAAACGCCCCCAAAAACAGCCAATGTTTTCACCGCTCGCGGCAGATTTACACTAAATTGTTTGAAAACATTGCCCACCTGCATCGCCAATTCGCGGGTCGGAACGAGAATAAGTGCCGTGATATGTCGATTTTTAGCAGGCGGCTTTTGTTGAAATTGTTCCAAAATCGGCAAAACAAAACTTGCCGTCTTGCCCGAACCCGTTTGTGCAATGCCAAGTACGTCGTTCCCCGTCAAGATGGCTGGAATCGCAGCGATTTGGATTGGGTAAGGTGACGGATAATCCTGTTTTTCGATACTCGCTAATAAGGAAGCGGATAGACCAAGTTTCGCAAAAGAAATTTCAATCATGTTTAAATAAATGATTTGCAATAAATTAAATTTTATCAGTTTCTAAGGACGCTTTTGACAATATTTTCTTTAAAAAAAACAACATTTTCTATCCAAATAAAATTTTGCCAATTTTCGCCATAAATTTGATAAAAATTTTTCTAAATGATAAAATACAGAAATTTATTTGGCAATTTTCTTCCCAAAATGGATTTTTCAAAAAAAAGTAAAATTTTACCATATTTTATTTGGTAAAATTTTACAAAAACCCGTTCAGTAAACCGTTTTTTGACTAAAAATTTAAAATTTTATTTTACAAAAACAACAATTATCAAAATTATACACTGCTTTATTTTATGCAATTTATTTAGCAAAATCAAATTTATTTTTTGTAAAATATCAAATTTTCAACCAACCCGTAATACTCAATCGGGGTTGGTGCGTGATTAAAACTTCATGTTCCAACTCGCTGCTTTTGAAAAAAACACATTTTCCATTCACGGGTGCAATGGTTTGCAAATGATTTTCATGGTATAAAACCAATTCGCCGCCATCTTTTTCCTGCCAATCGGCGTTCAAATACAGGATGATGGAATAGGCTCTACTCTTGTTATTTTGAAATTGGTCAAGGTGTTTTTTATAAAAACTGCCTTTTTCATATAAGGCATAATGAAATTCGTACCCCGTAATGCCCGTGTAACAAGTGCGATTTAGATAACTCACAAAGCGATCCATTAGTTCAAAGAAAAGTTGTTCTGCTGCATTATCATGTTGACGGTCAAGCCAATATATCTTATCATTTCTTATCAACTTATCTTTGACGAGGGCGGCGTTATTGCCGATACCCGCAGGACGAAGTTGATGATTGGCGTAAAGGGCAAGTAAATTGGCTTTGAGATTGGCGGCAAGCGATACACTTAAAAAGTCCTCAGCTAACCCAACTTTATGTTCTATAAAGCTGTCAATCAAGCAATTGAATGTGGTTTGCAATGCGTTTTATTAAAATCTTTTGGCATAAAACCAAGCGATGGGCGAAGGTAATTTAAATTGTGATAGAATGGGAACGCGGAGAACACGGATTTTGCAGATTTACGCGGATTTTTTTTTAGTTTTGCTTGGATTTTGAACATAAATTCAAAAAAAAATCCGTGTAAATCTGCAAAATCCGTGTTCTCCGCGTTCCTATTAGTATCGCTATTCGTATCACCATTTTATCACCTATTATTTCGTTAAAAAATATGATTCGATACATTTTTACTTGTTTCACCTTGATATTATTGAATATCAACGTTTTAGCGCAAAAAATTTTAAAATTGGACAGTGGCATTAATCCCAATGCAATGATTTTCCAAGTGGGTTCCGAAATCGTATTCCAACTTGCGGGCGAAAAAAATAATTGGCATCAAGACCGTATTGAATCCATTGACACCGAAAAAAAACAATTTGGGATTGCGACGGGCATGGTGGCGATTGCAGATATAACGGCAATTCGCAATTTGAATCCGTATCCTTTTTGGCGTTCCATCAGTTTGGGATTGAAAGTTTTTGCGGTCACAGGTTCTTTTTGGTCGGCGATTGGGATTGCAAAAGGCGATACAGCTTCTAAAAATTTTTTAATATTTAGCGGCGCGACGGGAATAGTCGGTTGGATTATCAGCATTTGCGTTCGACACAAGACCTATTATTTAGGCAAAAATCGGCGAAGTCAACTGCGCGCATTGGATTTAACGCCTGCGTAAAATATTGATAATCAAGGTTATATAAGCGATTTAGGGTAGTTGTAAACTAAGTGTTTAAAAAATTGTAAAAATTGCTTTACAATGCGTAACTTCGCCCCCTAATTCAGTCTTATATTACAACAAGCCTACATTGCATCTTCGAGGGAAGGGCAAAAAAATGCTTTTCCCTCGAAGATATGCTTCATTTTTCTAAAACGTCTCTTTTCAAAACAGATGAAACAGTCTAAATCTATGTTTACATTTGTATTCGTTCGCTTTTTCGCCGCGCTTTCGATGCTCAACGCCTGCCAAACTAAAAATGGTAAAACGGTTGGAGCAAATGGGTTGACTACTGATTCGACACAAATGGTTAAAGACAGTGCCGCCTATTTCGCCGCTAACAAGCCCAAACGCCCCAAAGTGGTGCATGATACTTCCGAAAAAGTGATTTATTTAACGATGGATGATGGTCCGTTGCGCGGAAGCACCGTGTTAAATAAAATTATTTTGGAGAAAAAGATTAAAACTTCGGTTTTTATTGTCTCTGGACATATTAAAGGTTTTGGTAAATACTTCGACGATTTTCGGGCGAATGAATTTGTCGAAATTTGCAATCACAGCCACACGCATGCGAATAATAAATATTTGCAATTTTACTCGAATCCACAAGGGGCTGCGGATGATATTAATCAATGTGATAAGATAATAAACACGGATAATAAAGCAGTTCGCTTGCCGGGACGGAATATTTGGGCATTGCCTGCGCGGGAACATGGGGTCGCGCAAAGTGGGGGCAAAACGGCTGAAATCTTGCGGCAACAAGGTTTTAAAGTGTTTGGTTGGGATGCGGAGTGGGCGCATGGCGGGAAATCGCAAGCACCTGTGAAGTCGCCTGAACAATTTGTGGCATTAATCAACAGCATTTTCAAACAGCATACGATGTGGACGAAAAATCATTTAGTGATTTTGGGACATGATGAAATGTTGACGACGGAGAAGGGAAAACGTGAATTTCCTCGCATTATAGATATGTTACTTGCAAAAGGTTATGTTTTTGAACACATTACGAATTATCCAGATTAATATTCTGAATAATGAACTTAGTACGTGATAAAATACTTTTCGGCACAGATTGAACAGATTCAACGAGATTTTCACAGATTTTAAACGTTAAAACAAAAAAAAATCTGTGAAAATCTCGTTGAATCTGTTCAATCTGTGCCGAAAAGTATTTTGTCCCGTACTAAGTTTATCATTCAAAACAATTCAATTATCATGGCAACGCCTAAATCAGTCGCCTTCTACACGCTTGGTTGCAAACTGAATTATTCAGAAACTTCTTCCATCGAACGCCTTTTTTCGGATAATGGCTGGTCTGTCTCCGAATTTGAGCAAGGGGCGGATATTTACGTCATTAATACGTGTTCCGTCACCGAATTTGCAGACCAAAAGTGTCGTCAAATCGTTCGGCGGGCTTTGCGGCAAACGCCTGAAGCGTTGATTGTCGTCATCGGCTGCTATGCGCAGCTCAAACCGACCGAAATTGCCAACATTGAAGGCGTAGATTTAGTGTTAGGTGCGGCGGAAAAGTTTCGGATTTTAGAATTTATTGAAGGTTTGTCGAAATCGGCTGGAAAAGGGATGATTCAGGCGGGCGAAGTGCGCGAAGCAAAGACGTTTCACAATGCGTTTTCGTTTGGTGACAGGACGCGCTCCTTTTTGAAAGTGCAGGATGGTTGTGATTATAAATGTTCTTTTTGCACGATTCCGCAAGCACGCGGGGCGAGTCGGAGCGATACGGTGGAAAATGCAGTCGCAAATGCACGCAAAATTGCCGAAATGGGCGTGAAAGAAATCGTCTTAACGGGTGTAAATTTAGGCGATTTTGGAAACGGAACGGAAGTCATTGAAGGCACTCGCGCCAAAAAAGAAGCGTTATTTATTGATTTGATACAGGCGTTAGACGAGGTGGAAGGCATCGAACGATTTCGGATTTCGAGCATTGAACCGAATCTCTTGACCCCTGAAATTATTGCGTTTGTCGCTGATTCTCAACGATTTGCGCCTCATTTTCACGTTCCATTGCAGTCGGGTAATAACAAACAATTGACACAAATGCGTCGTCGGTATCGGCGCGAATTGTACGCGGAAAGGGTGGAAAACATTAAGCGCGTGATGCCGCATGCGTGTATCGGTGTGGACGTAATTGTGGGTTTTCCAGATGAAACGGATGCTGATTTTTTAGAAACGTATCGATTTATTCAAGCAATGGACGTGTCGTATTTACACGTTTTCACCTATTCGGAACGGGCGAATACGCCTGCGGCAACTATGCCGAATGCAGTGCCAATGCAAAAACGACGCGAACGCAATGAAATGTTGCGGATTTTGTCGGAAAAGAAAAAAAGAGCGTTTTATGAACCATTTATAGGTCAAACCCGACCTGTTTTGTTTGAAAATCATAAAAATCCAGCATTATTGACAGGTTTTACCGACAATTATATCAAAATTGAAGTGCCGAAACCTGTGGATAGGTTGTTAGTGAATACCATTGAACCTGTTGAATTAGGTCATTTTACGACGGAAGGCGATTTAGCGGCGCAACTTTGTAAGGCGATACAATTAGAAAGTAGATGACATGATTTGCGTGTTTTATTTGAATACTATTTAAAAGGTTTAAGCATAAAATAATAAGAATCAAGTGATTGCGATTGCTTGATTCTTTTCTGTTTCAAAAAAGTGGTTCTTCCGCACTTTTAGCGCGAATGCGGCGATATAAATACCGTTTGGAAGGTTTCAAATCCTATCCCTTACCCACAAATAGATTTGGGAAACGGTTTGAACGGACGACAATTTTTTAGAATATCTTTTTTATGTAAAATGTATTTTATTCAAAAAGAGACTTTACGAAAGTTCGCACGAATATTAAATGAGAACATATTCTAAAAATTTTCTTTCGTTCAACCTGTTAAAATTTTTAGACATTATGATGCAATTTATTTATAAGGATAAGCTATCTCATAGTAATAGTCTTCCCTTTTTATCTTTTTTACAAGTAATTGGAGATTGAGCAGAAAACAATGCTTGCAGACTTGAATTATTTCGGCAAAGAGGAATTAGAAAAGCGGGGTGGTTTTGTCGCGTTCGAGTCGAACCCTTACGTGCAAACGCAGCGCATCCATGACGGGTTGCTCGTGCAGGTGGGCGACAACCTTGATGTGTTCGATACGCCCGAAGGCGAACAATTATTGGTGAATGCTATCAACGCATTGCCGCCTATAAAAAATTGATTTTCAAGGATTTAAATCTATAATTGAACGGCATTTCACTCTGAAAGGAGTGAAATGCCGTTTCTTTTTTCCACAAAATGGGTTACTTTTGAACCATTATTGAAAATAGTTCAAAAGTCTTAATTACATATACAATGAAATTGAAAATTATATCTTTCTCATTATTAACGAATTACAAAACACAAATGCGTTCCAACGCGGAACAAACCTTTTATAATTTATCCGAAAGCCCATTATCTGCCGATACATTTAGTTTTTACACCTCTGTTTCTGCTGTTTTTTCGTCCAAAATCGAAGGAGAACAAATCGAATTAGATTCTTACATCAAGCATAAAAAATTAGGCATCAAATTTTTAGCAGATTATACGCGTAAGATTGATGACCTTTATGCTGCGTATCATTTTGCTCAAAACCAACCTTTAAATCCTAAAAATATCGCAAAAGCGCATCAGTTTTTAACCAAAAACATCCTTGCCACATCTCAACGAGGTAAAGTGCGTACGAGTAATATGTTCGTCATTACAGAGGATGGGCGCATTGAATATGTAGCTGTTACGCCTGATGCAGTTAAGGTTGAGTTGAGAAAATTATATGATGATATTAAACAATTGATAATCAATGATTTAACCTTTGAAGAAACTTGTTTTTTTGCGGCGATGATACACCTTGTTTTTTTGAAAATTCATCCTTTTGATGATGGTAATGGTAGGACAGCTCGACTCTTAGAAAAATGGTTTTTGGCAGAAAAATTAGGTTATCAAGCATGGTTTATACAATCGGAAAAATATTATTATCAACATCATAGTCAATATTACAACCATATTAGAAAATTGGGGTTGGAATATCCCTCGTTAGATTATGGAAAAGCATTGCCTTTTTTATTAATGTTGCCGCAGTCGTTTTGATTAATTTGCCCCGAATTACACAAATTTTCACCAAATTCGTGTAATTCGGGGCGAAATCACGAGGTTTCTACAAAAAAAAAGTGAAAGGAATCAAAAGCAACTGCTTTTGATTCATTTCCGAACCTTCATAAATTTATTCAATATATTTGGAAAAAAAATACTAATACGACCACAAATCATGTTCGTAATTAAAAATATCTTGTTTAATCTTCTCGCCTTCCAATAAAATGTCAATCCCACTCAAATACTGTTGCAAACGACGGTCATACACATTCGATTCTTTAAAAATGTAACTCGAAAAACGACGTTGTTCAAATAAATCTTCCCAAGAAATTGGGCTTGCATCATTATTATCCGCAAAAACACGATGTTTCGCAAAATATTCACGGCAATCGGGGTAATAAATCCAGAATAAAGGTTGTTCATATAAAAAATTCCCCATTTCATCCGTTTGGTCTTTCAAAGGCGCGATGCCGAGAATCCGAACTTTCAAAACCGAAGATTCTTTATCAAAAAACCACACTTCCTTCAAGCGAAAACGCTTCACCGCATCGGGATCCATTTTATTTTCCACAATACGATATTTTTGTTCATACGTAACGGGGTCAAAATATGGAATCGTATCGACGCTACTCCCCAATGTCATCACTTCTTTTGCCGACAATTTGTGGTGAAATTTATCGTCCTCAATACTATACGCTTTCAAAGTCGAATCTTTCACACCATTCATAATAATGGAGATAAACGGTTCTTCGGGGTAACTGAAAGGCAAATTCATTTTTTCGCGCACATCCAACACGCGCCAAACCCGTTTTTCCCACATCACATCGGCTTCCCGAATCGATTCGTAAGGCAAAACTTGTTTTTCAACAATCGTACTTTTCCGCACAATGCCATCTAACGGTGCATCGGCATCGGGTTTATCGACTGTCGAGGTTTTCA
The DNA here is from genome assembly GCA_039795795.1 of Bacteroidota bacterium. Classification (GTDB taxonomy): domain Bacteria; phylum Bacteroidota; class Bacteroidia; order Chitinophagales; family Saprospiraceae; genus JAAFJT01. The sequence goes on from JBDKKX010000222.1 coordinate 8,252, forward strand.
TCGCTTCGATTTTCGTACCGGGAGGCAATTTAGCATTGCCACCCGCAGGGGCGGACGTAGCAGGACGCGCTGCGGGCGTAGCAGTAGGGGTCGATGCCGGTCGGGACGCAGGGGCAGCAGGCGTACCGGGCGCAGGCATCGTGGAATAATCTGGAAAAGCATCATCGCCTTGAGCCGTAGCCGTCACCGACCAAGCAACCAAAACACTAAATCCAACTAATTTTAAAGCAAACTTCATGAAGTCTGTTGATGTTAAATAGGTGAAGACAAAGATTGTTAGCATCCAAAACGCCAAT
>JBDKKX010000223.1:0-8520 GCA_039795795.1 Bacteroidota bacterium
CATCCCCAATAATCAATCCCATTGAATCCAAAAAAAATCCCATTCAATCCTAATTCAAACGATGTTTTTAAATTGTTGTTTTCCATTGACCCAAGTTTCCAACACTTTTATTTTCCCCACCTCCGAAACGGGCACATCCATCGGATTTTTATCCAAAATAACATAATCCGTTTTAATATTAATAGGCTGTTGACTCGCCAACGCTGCACCTTGCGTATAAGCATGTAAGGCTTCCACAATCGTAATGCGTTGATATTTTCCAATTGTAAAACCTTGATTATCAATGCGTTCTATCGCATTCTGCATCCCCAATAAAGGGCTAAAATCTCGAATCACGGGCGCGTCGGACGAAAAAGCTAAATTAACCCCCGCATCCAAAATGCTCCGATACGGAAACACATTTTCCAAATAAAAATCAGGCAAATATTGCCGATAATTCTGTCCCAATTCGTATAAAAACACAGGTTGCGACACCGCATGAATCCCGAATTCGCGCATCCGAATCAAATGCGACAAGTCTGGTAAACCGACGTGTTCGAGCCGATGTCGAATGCCTGTTTTATTATATTTGGCGATAGATTCATATCCGTTTAAAACCATTTCAATCGTCCTGTCGCCAATCGCATGCGTCGCCAATTGAAAACCCGCATTTTGAGCTTGCAGCGCGATGGATTTGAAAAAATCCGCTTCCAAACGCATCACGCCTTTTTCACTTGTATTTTTATAACCATGTCTGACCGCCGCCGTTTTGCCACTTAAACCGCCGTCGGCAAAGAATTTAACCGCAACCACCTTCAAAAAAGGCGATTCAAACCGTTTCGGCAAAGGCAATGCGACATTTGCACCATCGGGCACCATGATTGGAATCGCATTTATCCGAATTTTCAACTCGCCCGCCGCCGCCATTTGGTGATAAACTTCCAACAATTCGGGATGCACCGCAGGGTCAGTCGCCGCCCCAATCCCAACTTTTAAAAACGCATCTTGCGCGGCTAAAATCATTTGCCGATAAGCCTCTGCACTCGGTGGCGGCAAATGCGCTTTCGCCAACCCTAATGCCGTTTCTGTAATAATCCCATTGGGATTCCCATGAGCATCTTTTCTAATTTCACCCCCCGCAGGTGCCACCGTATCTCGTTGAATACCAATTTGTTGCATCGCCCTTGTGTTCAAAACGACGATATGAGCACAGGTTCGGATGATGTGTACAGGGCGGTCTGAAATCACTTTATCCATATCGTGTCTATCGGGCATTTTGCTATCTGCAAACAAGGCTTCGTTGAAACCACGAGCCAAAATCCACTTGTTTTTTGGATTTTTTTGCGCGAAATCGGCAAGTTTAGCCTGCATTTCGGCGAGAGAAGTCACCCCGCGCAAGTCGAGCATATAGGTTAGTAAGTCCCCCACTTTCCAAATGTGAATGTGCGCGTCGTTGAAAATAGGCAGTTTATACATGTTAAATCATTATATGGCAACACTTGAGCCTGTTAATGGTTGGTTAAAACCAGATGAAGGTTAGGTGATTTTTGGAACACATAGGAACATAGAACACATAGGTTTTTTTTAAACTATTAGAGCTGTTCACAAATAAGATTAACAGATTTGATTTATTTAAATAAAACCTTAAAACCCATTCGGATATAAAGGTCGTCGGGGTTTAAACCCCGATGACCTTGCGATAAATTTAAAATATTTTCATAAATCATATTTGTTAACCTTATTTGTGAACATCCTTATTGATAATCAATAGTTTAAAAAAAATATATGTGTCCTATGTTCCTATGTGTTCCAAAATCCAACTACCCTTGTCTTTTTTGCTGCACTTTCGCAATCGCCGCTTCCAAAACCGCCATGCCTTCTTCCAATTGCGCATCCGTAATCACCAACGGCGGCAATAATCGAATGCAATTGGAAAATAAACCTGCGCGCAACATCATCACCCCATTGGCAACCGCATCTTTAATCACCTCCAACGTGAAATCCGCATCAGGCGTTTTCGATTTTTTATCCTTGACGAATTCAATCAAATTCATCGCGCCCAAACCACGCACATCGCCAATACAAGGATACTTTTTCTGCCAAATCGTCGCCATTTTCACAATTTTATCCCCAATTTGGCGCGTTCTTTCCAAAAATTCAGGGCTTGAAATGGTTTTCAATGCCTCAATCGCTGCCACACACGCCACAGGACTCCCGCCATAAGTGCCGCCTACGCCACCCAAATGCGGTGCATCCATGATTTCAGCGCGTCCAACCACCGCCGAAATCGGAAATCCTGCACCTAAAGATTTCGCCGTCGTAATCATATCCGGAATTACGCCCGTATGTTCGCAAGCGAAAACTTTGCCTGTGCGCCCCATCCCACATTGGATTTCATCAAAAATCAATACAATCCCATGTCTATCCGCGATTTCGCGCAATTTTTGCAAAAAAGGTTTCGGCATCGGCACAAAACCCGCTTCCCCTTGAACGGGTTCTATCAAAATCGCAGCCACTGCCGACGGATCCACTTGCGCTGTCAACGCATGTTCTACATTGGAAATCAAGTAGTTAAGATATTGTTCCGACGTGAAACCTTCTGGAATTCGATACATATTCGGCGCGGGCAGGCGATAAATGTCCGAAACCATTGAGCCATAACCTTTTTTAAACAAATTATATTTGCTCGTAAGGCTCATCGTCAAATGCGTCCGACCGTGATACGCGCCTTCAAAAACGATAATCGCAGGGCGTTGCGTGTAATATTTCGCCACATTGACCGCATTTTCCACCGCTTCCGCGCCAGAATTGCCAAAAAGCGTCTTTTTGGGAAACGTACCGGGTGTTAAGTTGTGGAGCATTTCCGCTAATTCGATAGCAGGTTCATTCGTCGAGACGATGAGGCACGAATGAATAAATTGATCCATTTGTTTTTTGACCGCGTTGACCACATTTTGTGGAGAACTGCCCACATTCAACATGCCGATTCCGCCCGCAAAATCTAAAAAAGTATTGCCGTCCACGTCCGTCACCACCGCGCCGCGTGCGGACGCAACGACTACATCCGTCGCACGAGCCGAACCCGCAGGTAAAGCCGCCATACGGCGTTCTAAAATGGCACGCGTTTTCGGACCTGGAAAAGGCGTTTTAAACGAAATCGTTTTAGCAACAGGAGCTGTTGCGGTTCGGTTTTCCATAAAAATAGTATATTTTTTAAATATGATTAAATTGGTTTTAATTTGGCTTTACGCTGAAAGCGGACGCAAAGTACATGGATTTTTTGGATTCATTGAATTTTATAGCTTTTTTTTTAACAAATTAAAATAAAAATACGCTTTTCACAACCTGAAAGTATTTTCTGCGTTTTGTCATAGAATCATATCACCTATATACATACTATCATTAATATGACAAAAATCGCTTGGCGTAGCCCCTCTAATTTGGCAATTATCAAATATTGGGGCAAATATGGGGTTCAAATGCCTCAAAATCCATCTGTTAGTTTGACCCTTTCCAATGCTTTTACGGAAATGACGTTGAATTATCAACCGAAAAAACAGGCGGTATCTCAAATTGAGTTTGCCTTTGAGGGCAAACCGAATGAGCCTTTTCGACTCAAAATTGCGCATTATTTGACGAGTTTGCACGATACTTTGCCGTTTTTGAAAGATTTTGACCTTCAATTGGCTTCGCATAATTCTTTTCCGCATTCTGCTGGCATTGCGTCTTCTGCCTCGTCGATGAGTGCTTTGGCGTTGTGTTTGACGACGATGGAACGAGATTTGGGGGTTTCGATAGGTAAAAAGAAGGCGGAACCGCATTTTTTTAGGCGCGCTTCGATGTTTGCGCGGCTGGGTTCGGGGAGTGCTTGTCGGTCGGTGTATCCTGTGGCGGCGGTTTGGGGCAAGTGCAAAGAAGTTTATGGCTCGTCGGATAAATTTGCAGTGCCGTATCAAGAAGAGATTCATCCTATTTTTCATACGTTTCGGGATGATATTCTGATTGTTAGCAAACGAGAAAAGAGTATTTCGAGTCGGGCAGGACATGCTTTGATGGAAAATAATGTTTATGCGAAAGGGCGTTATACACAAGCGCGAGAGCGTTTAAAAGTCGTTTTAAAAGCAATGGAAGCGGGAGACCTTGAAAAATTTGGGGAAATCTTGGAAGATGAAGCATTGACTTTACACGCTTTGATGATGACTTCCAGTCCGTCGTTTACGTTGTTGCATCCGAATACATTGAAAATCATAGAGTTAGTACGGACTTGGCGGAAAGTAATGCAATTGCCTCTTTATTTTAGTTTGGATGCGGGACCGAATCCGCACCTTTTGTATCCAGATTCGATTGCGCCCCAAGTGCATGAATTTGTTCAAAAAGAATTGTTACAATATTGTGAAAACAAGCAATATATTCGAGATAAAGTAGGCATGGGCGCGATTCGATGCGATGATTAGATCACGCACAAGTGGCTGTCTCAATTAATTTTTAGACTCAATAGGATTCGGTTGTGATCCGAATGGAAGTACGGATTTCACCGATTTCACGGATGAATACGGATTTTTGGGACAAAAAATCCGTATTCATCGGGATATTTCATTTTTAGGTTACTTTTGGATACATTAAGATACGAATCGAGGTACGGATTTTACGGATTGCATTGATTGGTACGGATTTTTGGAACTCAAATGCTTGGTTTTAAGCCAAAAAAATAAAAAAAATCCGTACCAATCGGTGCAATCCGTGAAATCCGTACCTTGATTCGTATCCTAATGTATCCAAAAGTGTAACCTACTTTTCGCACCCGATGAAACATCCCTATTCATCCGTGAAATCCATTCGTATCCCAAGGTTTTAAAGCGTACACTGCTGACTGTTAATTCAAAAGCGTTAAAACCACCACAGCAGTAGGCGGCAAAGTTACTTTTAATTCGTCACCTTTTAAAATGCTATTGTTAAAAACCGTCGGTTGAATTTTATTCGGCTGTTCAAAACTATTAAAATCTTGCATCTTCGGCGACGCTAAAATCCGCCCCGTAACACTTGTTGCTTTCATGCCTCTAAGACTTATAATAATTTCTTGATTTTGATGCGCATCAAGATTCACTAAGGAAATATGGGTTTGCCCTTTTTTGTCTCTCGAAGCCGATGCAGAAACCGCAGGCAATTTGTTATCCCCAAACGTATAATCAGAACTCGAAATAGCTATCGGAAGCATCAAAGCATCTTGATGCACATTATACATTTCCATTACATGATAAGTCGGCGTTAAAATCATTTTTTCGGCTTGGGTCAAAAGGACGGCTTGTAAAACATTGACGACTTGTGCTAAATTCGCCATCCGAACCCTATCACAATACTTATGAAAAATATTTAAAGTCATGCCCGCTAAAACGGCATCCCGCATGGTATTTTGTTGGTATAAAAACGCACCATTCGTCCCTTTTTCCACGTCATACCAACCACCCCATTCATCGACAATCATCGCAACTTTCTTTTTGGGGTCGTATTTGTCCATGATGGTGGCGTGACCTTTAATGAATTCATCCATTTGATAGGCTTTTTGGAGGACTTTAAAATATTGTTCTTCCGTAAAATCTCTATCCGAACCCTTTTTTTTCCAATCCATCACCGAATAATGATGCACCGCAACGCCTTCCAATAAATGGTGTGGAATATCGCGCATCATCACCTCCGTCCAATTATAATCATTGTCACTCGCGCCCGACGCAATGCGGAATAATTTATTATCATTATTCCAATTCGTCATAAAAGTAGCGTATTGCCGATAAATATTTGCGTAATATTCGGGTTTCATGTTGCCGCCGCAACCCCAAACTTCATTCCCTACGCCCCAATATTGGACATTCCAAGGTTTTTCGCGTCCGTTACTTTTGCGCAACTGCGCCATCGGATTGCCTTCTGCAAAATTGACATACCGCGTCCAATCAATGAGTTCTTGGACAGTGCCACTGCCGACATTCGCAGCTAAATACGGTTCCGTTTGAATGGCTTCGCATAAATTTAAAAAATCATGCGTTCCGAAACTATTATCTTCGGTCACGCCGCCCCACCAAACGTTGAGCATCGAAGGGCGTTTATTTTTATCGCCAATGCCGTCTTTCCAATGATACGTGTCCGCAAAGCACCCACCAGGCCAACGCAGATTGGGTATTTTTAACTTTTTTAAGGCTTCAATAATGTCTAAACGAACCCCATTTTGATGGGGAATGGTTTTATTACTTTCGCCGACGTAGATGCCGCCGTAAATACAGCGACCCAAATGTTCCGCAAAATGCCCATAGAGATGGCGCGCAATCGTATCTTTGCCTAAATCGGCATTGAGGACGACTTGATTTTGAGCGAACAGTGGATGTACGAATAAACTGAGTAACAAGATTTTAATAAGGTCTCGCACAAGTTCGGGAAACTTGGAAAGTTTCCCGAACTTTATGGGCGGATTTATTAAAATGCTTTTACTGAGGATTAAAAGGAGCTTTTTTTTCATAAATAAGGATTGATTTTTTTTGGAACACATCGGTTTCTTAAAACTTATATATCATCTGAACTGATGTGTTTTAAAAGAGACCCAAAATCAGATCATATTGCACCAGCGCGTACGCTAATTGCACTTTATGAACCGCCTCATTTTGGCGCGCCACCAGTTCATTATTCACCTCATCCAAATAATCTGCAGCCGTAATAATCCCATTATCTAATTGATTTTCAATAGTTTGCTTCATCAAAATCCGCAAATTCAACAATTGCTCATCCAATTTTATCGCTTGTTTCAATTGCTCAATCACCGCTTTTTGCGATTGCAATTTAATATTTTGTTGTAAATTAAAATTATCTATTTGTTTTTGAATCCGTGCTTTTTGAATCGAAAGCAATTCATTTTCTTTTTTATCAATATGCGTATAATATTGATCCAAAGGCACTTTCACATTCAAACCAATAATCCCATAAAATTGAAAATCTGTCGCCAAAAAATTCAAACCCGGTCTGCCATAACCCAAAGTCCCAATTAAGGAAACTTTTGGTGCATATTTCGCATCCAATAATCCTTGATTCGCTTGCGTCAGAGCCATTTGACTATTAAACACTTTCAATTCAGGACGCGCCGATTCTGTTGAAGTCGCTGCCGTCCATGTCGAATCTATAACAGGTTGAAAATCAACAGGTAACGCCGTTCCAATCCACACCGATAACGCATTCAGCAACGCTTGTTTTTTGCTAAAAAGTTCATTTTCTTGCTGTTCCAACTCAACGCGCTTGGCTTGCAATTGGCGCACTTGAAGCATGGTCGCCGTTCCAAACCGTTGATTATCCATGGTTTTCTTCAAACGAACCTCCAATTGTTCTTTCAATAAAAACACATTTTTAACCTGCGCCGCCATCAAAGCGATATTGAAATACAATTGCGTCACCTGCTCCTTGACCCCATATAATTCGGTCTCCATTTTCGACATTTCCACCTTCCATTGCGCAACACTTACATTTTTTTGTGCATCTGTCGCACGCCCGTCCCAAACATTTTGTTGCACATCCAATGTCAATTTATATTGGTCTTGCGCAGGCGACTTAATGTCCAGATTCGGCAACTTAATCGGCAATTGCGTCACGTCCGATTGCCAACTTGCAGTGCCATTCAAGGAGAGATGCGGCAGATAATTCGTTTGCGCTATCGCATGCTGCGTCGTCAACGCATTATTAATAAAAGGCATTTGAGCAGTAGAAGCACTTTGCACAGTTGCCTTTTCGATACATTGCGGCAGGGTCCATGATTGCGCCTGTGCCGTCGCAATCGCACCCCAATAAATCACCTGCTTTATCCAAAATCGTCCTATCATTTGACCATGCAGTTTAACAGATTCGTTAAAATTATTCATTTTTCATCCAGATTTGTTACTTATAAACAGTTAAAACAAAAACAAAGTTAGCACTTTATTCTTTTTACGTGCTTGGACAAATTAAAATGATACGAACTAAAATGATTTAAAATATTGATTATCAAATAGTTATAACTTGACGCAAGTTTGCAACTTGCGTCAAGTTGCACGTTTAATTTTGTCTAATGACTTACGTGCTTAATGAACGACTTATCATCCGCAAGATAAATCCAATTTCGGAATTGTCAAACGTTTTAAAAAAAAAAGAAAAAAAGAAAATACAAGTTTCCGTCGAACACCTTATTTTTGCACGTCCATTTTTTTATTCAAAAAAAAACGTTTGTTATGGAGACTGACCTCAGTTTACACATTGAAATCGCTGAAGAAGCGATGCAGTACGCGCTTGAACACCTCAAAATTGAGATGGAAAAATTGCGCACAGGCAAAGTTTCGCCTTCCACCTTTTCGGGCGTGACCGTGACTTATTATGGTGTGCCGACGCAATTGAACCAAGTCGCCACTATCTCGGCGGCGGATGCGCGCACCATTATTATACAGCCTTGGGAGAAAAAAATGCTTTCTGCCATCGAAAAAGCCATTTTTGAAGCGGGCATGGGTTATACCCCGCAAAATGATGGGCAATTAATTCGCA
>JBDKKX010000224.1:0-8508 GCA_039795795.1 Bacteroidota bacterium
AAGAATTAAATAAATTTAAAAAAAAGTATAAAAAGATTTCTGCATAAAAAGTTGATTTGTAAGAATTTAGAAATAAAAAATAAAATTCATAAAAAAGTTTTGTGGATTGGAGAATTAAAATTTAACTTTGCAGAAGGTTGTTTTCGCGTTCGGAAAGGGCGCAAAAAGGGTTAAAAATTGCGGTCGAAGTTGGTGGCAGGGAGGTTTTCAATCGGAGAAAGAATAATATTCTGAAAAAACGGTTGCAAACAAAGCACTGCGCGGCAACTCCCCGCAAACCCCACCGCACGAAGGCTCGACTGCGGGGAGCTGCGTCAGTGCGATCGTTCTCGGTAATTTTTTATATATAAATAATATTCAACTGGCTCATTTTCAATAATTTGCGTTTGAATTAGAAATTTCCATGCTGGTTCAGTTGGGTTTGTACGAATAAAATTGGGGCAGTAATTTTTATAAAATCACTTATCGGAAACGAAATATAGGGCAAATATGTCCTACAAAAATTTATAAATAAACAAATTTTTTATAATACAAATCTACATGCTCAAGAGGTATTAACCCATGATTCATGTTTGCCTTACAGGAACATTGCTAACAATTAACATAAAAACAAACTATAACAACCGCATGCTTTTCAACGATTCTTAAATCAGGCAGTATCTCAATACAGATTTGCTTCTGAATAAATCCATTCTGTGTTTTTTTTTACAATTAAACATTTAACTAACTCTTACTTCTTACTTTAATTCACAAAACCATGTCGAGAATTTTAAAAAAAATTAACCAACTCGAAAGGATTCATACCCTTATTTACCTAAAAGCAACAGGCACTCCAACCGAATTAGCCCAAAAACTGTCTATCTCTGAACGAACTGTATATTATTTAATCAATGAAATACAGGATTTGGGTGGTTGCATCTGCTATTGTAAATTTCGCCAATCCTATTATTACGAGGAATACTTCGTTTTCCCGTATAAATTATGCTCCTAAATTATATTTAATTTAAAAAAATGTCAAAAATACCCTTTTAACTGCAAAATTATTGCAGTGTGTTCCATGAACTTTGTATTGTAATCAAAGAGCAGGGATTTGGAATAACCGCGGCATGTCCAATTATCGCTATTGAAATACAAGGAGGCAACTGAAAATCCTGCTTTTCTTCTAACGAAGAAAGCACTTAAAAAGAGAGTAAGTAAATTTATTAAATCCATTAAATTCATTAAAAATGAAAGACAAGAAGTTCAATCCAAAAGAGTTTTTAAATGTAAAAGTACTTTCTCCACTGGAAGAAGAAGCCTTAAAAGGCGGTGCCGCACCTATGTCAAGACAACAGCAGCAAAAAAAACAACAACAACAAGAAGAAAACTAAAGTAGTGATGTAGCATAAAGTAAGTTAGGAAAGTGCTTAGTTTATTGATTATGCTCCTGCTGAGGTAGAGGAAAGACTAAGGGGAAAATGAATTGTAGTGTTTTAGATGCAATTAAAATCAAGGATTCCATTCAGAAATAACGCTCATTTATTTTGTCCTTAGCTTTTACCTATTCAAGTTGAATTGTTATTAACAAGTAGTCAGTCCGTAAAATGGCTCGTTAACTTTTTAGTTAACTAATTGATTATCAATTATTTAACTAATGAACTAACGAGCTGTTTTACGAACCTACTCCTTACTCATTTTTTAATTATTTTGACCTATGGATATTACAAAAAAAAAATGTAAGAAATGTTCAATTCATCATCAATGTTTGGTCTCAAAATCAAATACATTTATCTCATCAGAAACGGTTCAATTAGAAGTATTATCAAGGACGACAACTCACAACACTCAAATAAAGGAATTAGTTTCTGCTTATTTTAACTATTCTGCGGACTTTAGAGATAATCAACTTAAAGAGTTGTTAGACTACTTAATAGTTCATTTGGGACCTTATACGAGTGTAAATAATAAAAATTATAGATGGGATTACCTAGACGAAGCAGACCGTATAGACGACAAAATAGGAATTGAAATTTTCCCAATGAAAATAAATATTAATTGGGAAAATAATAAGGATTCTTCTAATAAAGAAATTTTAAATAAATTAAATCAATTATCTAACGAGGTTTATAACCTAATATCTTTAAAATAAAAAAATGGAGGCAACAACAACAATTGATAAAAATCAAACTACTTCTGCTTTGTTAACAGAACAATCTTGGGATACTTTTTGGGATACCTTTCTTGAAAAGAATAAGCATTTTACAGAGACTTGCGTTTATGAAAATATCATAAAGAGAGCCGATTTAGAGTTGCTCAGTAAAGAAACCATGAATGTGATTAAAGAACTTTGCCGATTTAGAACAAATGCCTATGGATTTAGAATCTATATTGAAGGGAAAGAACAAGATTATAATTATTTACAGGCATTTTATAGAAATCCCCCATTAGACGATGAAGATATTACTCAATATGCTCAAAGAATATTTCCAGATAAAAAATTTGGAATGATTCTAAATCGTTGTGAAAAATTTTCAGATAAAATGGCAACCCGAATATCCATCATGACTGCTAAATTATTTGAAAAAATTGGGATGCCCGTCACGGGATTAGATATTACTTTATTTGTGGGCAATTATGGTTGGACTCCATTAGGCATTCACCAAGATCAGAGAGGCGAAAATGTGATTCATTTTCATTTAGGTCCTGGCGAAAAAACCATGTATAACTGGGAAGAAACCGAATATCGAAAATTGTCAGGTGATAAAGAGAATAATAAGGATATTATACCCCTTTTGCCCCATGCTCAAGTTTATCCTTTTAAAACGGGCGATTTGTATTATATGCCTTGGGATAAATATCATGTGGGTTATTCGGATCAAGTTCATATTGGAGTGACTCTATGGTTTAATAATCCTACAAGATCCTTTTTTAGTGAAAAAATAATGCAGGCTATTAAAGATCAATTTGCAATATTTAATAACGATATTTTATATCCAGAAAAAGGTTTAGAGACCGCACATTCTCTTGAAGCACTCTTATCCGCTTTTCAAATCAGTGAAAAATTATCCAAACTTACTTTTAAAGAATTTTTACACGTTGTTCATGATGAATTTAAAATGGCTTTATTAAGCAATGGAGGATGGGCAAGTCGTCCTTTAGCCTTGCAAGATGACATCAATTATAAAGTGGATGAATATGAGTTTTTAGAAGGACAAAGCATCAAAAATATGTATCCTTTTAAAATTTATTACAAAAAAGAAGAAGAAGAATTGATCCTATTTGCAAGAGGTTCCAAAATAGAGATTAAATATCATCCCGCGTTAGAAAAGATAATTGACGATATTAATACTAATAAAACATTGCATGTAACGGATTTACTGGTGGGCTTAACCCAAGATTGGCCTATTGAAGCAGGATTGTATTTCTTATCTTTGTTATATAATAAAAGAGCCATTGAATTAGTTTAATGGAATGGTTCTAATAAATACGCATTGAGTAGTGGTTCGTGAAAAATCGGTTGGGAGTTGGTTCATTCAAGGATCGAATGAACCAACTCTCGAATGATTTAAGGAACAACGGTTCTCACAAATAAGGTTTGTGGAGAAAGTTGCACCGCTGGAGGGAGGCAGAAAGATCCATTTTTCTTTCATGCAACCTGTACACAAACCTTAGTTGTAGGAACACTATCCATCTATTTACGTATTTTTCATTTCATTACATTTATTAAAAAAAAGTAAAATGAAAAAAAACATATTATTCTATTTAATGATCACCAGCAGTTTTACGCTGTCTGCCCAGATAGATTCAACCCTATCTCCTGCTTCTATATTGCCGACCGATACGGCAACTCTTAAAGAAATCTCCTTAAATGAAGCCACAATTACCACCAAAAGGCAAGCCCTCGTCCGAAAAGCAGACCGGCTGGTTCTGAATGTAGATGCCTTAGCCAGCGGAGGCAATATTGAAGATGCTTTAAGAAAAATCCCTGGAATCACGATGGATAATGATGCCAATATTGCTCTAAAAGGCAAAAAAGGCATCTTAATTCTGATTAATGATAAACCCACTTACATGAGCGCGGAAGCCTTAAAAAATTATATCAAAAATACGCCTCTGAGTAATATTGATAAAATTGAATTGATTTCCAATCCTTCTGCGAAATATGAGGCAGAAGGCACTACAGGGATTCTGAATATCAAAGTCAAAAAAAATAAAAATGAAGGTTTTAATGGGGATGTGCATACGATGTATTCGCAAGGGATGTATGCTCGCAATCGCATCGGCACAAATCTAAATTTCAATATTCCTCAGTGGACGCTCTTTGGCAATTATGATTATGGCATTGCATCCAGTTTTCAAAATATCCGTCAATATGCCTACTTTAAAACAGTAGATAAAGCACAATTGTTGAACTCCGATACTTGGCAAAAATATCATTTTAGTACTCACTCTTTTAATCTGGGAGCGGATTATGCCTTTAATGACAAAAATACAGTCGGTCTTTTAATCAATGGCTATACAAATCCCTTTTGTCATAACCAAATTAATGAGACTCAATTAACAAATCAGCTCCAGGAATTAGAGTTAAAGAATACAACGAATAGTGATTTCAGCCAGTTTTATAAATCTTTTTTTTATAATGTTCATTTTAAACATAAAATAGATACTTTGGGTTCGGAATATAGTTTGGATTTGGATGCGGCTCAGTTTTCGAATAACCAATTTCAAAATTATAAAACGGTTTTTTTACAACCGATTGGAACCGATTTATTCCAAAAAAGTGACGCACCCAGCCAGATTGCCAATAAAGCCCTTAAATTCGATTATCTTAAGGCGTTAAGGAACGGTTCTAAATTAGAAATGGGGTTGAAAGCCAGTAATACCATGACCGATAATAGCATCACTTATAAGGTGCTTGATTCCATAACTCAATTGTACGAACGCGATTCGAATCGAACCAGCCAGTTTTCGTATCAGGAAAAAAATTATGCGGCTTATATCAACTGGAATAAAAATTATAAAAAAATGGAATTCCAAATCGGACTTCGGGGAGAATATACCCAAGCACAAGGCATTTCAATGCGTACCATTGCGAGTGTTTCTCAAGAATACTTTAAATTATTCCCCAGTCTGTTCCTTCAATATAATGCACATGCCGATCATCAAATCGGTTTCGCGTATTCTAAAAGAATTGAGCGTCCGCGATATGATAACCTAAATCCTTTTGAAACGTATCAAAGCCCTTATTTTTCCAATAAAGGGAATCCCTTTTTGCAACCGTCTTTCACGAATAATTACGAAATGACGTATACGTTTCAATCCAAATACATTTTTGCTTTAAATTATGCTTTTATTCAGAATAGTATTTCTGAAATTTCGGAACAGGATTATAAAACACAACAAACGACTTATGGGTTTGCGAATATAGATAGTTATCATTCTTGGAATGTCTCAAGCACCATTCCCATAGCTCCTTTTCCTTTTTGGACGATTGATAATACGTGGAGTTGCTATTCCCAAACCTATCAATCCAAATATCTTTCGCATGAATTCAAAGCATCCAAGATTGTCTGGAATGCTCAGATGGTTCATAACCTAAAATGGAACTCCAGGATCCAATCGGAATTGGCATTGACCTATACCACTCCTTCGATACAAGGGATTTATCAAGTCCACCGGCAATGGATCGTAGATGCCAGCATCGTGATCAAACTGCTCCACGAAAAAGGAAAATTGAAAATTGATTTTTCAGATCTATTTTATACCAATCAAGGGCGTGTGACCATTGATTTATTTGACCAACACGCTGGATTTGTGAATTATAACGATTCCCGAAAAATCCGTTTGAATTTCACTTATAAATTGGGGGGTAATTATACGCCCGCAAAAAGAAAAACCAGTAACGAAGAAGAACGAAATAGAGCGATTAAATAAAAAAGAGTATCCCAATTTAAATCCTAAAAAAAAATGAAATTTCCTTTCATATATCAATACGACCAAATGGATTGCGGTCCCGCTTGTGTTGCCATGGTTGCTAAAAATCATGGCAAAAATTATTCTTTACAATATATTAGAAATCTATCTTTCATAGCAAAAGATGGCGTAAGCTTACGGGGTATTAGTCATGCGGCTCAAAAATTAGGCTTTAATACTTTTTCTGCTCAACTAACCCTAGAAGAACTGATACAAAATGGGTCACTACCCAGTATTGTACATTGGAATCAGAATCATTTTGTAGTGTTATATGAGATAAAAAAACGCTTCTTTTCTAAAAACTATCTTTTTAAAATCGCAGATCCCTCTCATGGTCTGGTGACTTTATCCGAAGAGCAATTTAAAAAATCATGGCTGAGTGCAGAAAATCAAGGGATTGCCTTATTTCTGAATACCACCGATGAATTTTATAAAAAACAATCGGTTCCCGATAAATCATTGAATTTTAATTTTTTGTGGACATTTCTAAAACCTTATAAGTTTCAAGTTTTTCAATTGTTCTTGGGCTTATTAGCCAGTAGTTTGTTTACCCTTATTTTTCCATTTCTGACTCAAGCACTGATTGATAAAGGCGTAACCGTGAAAAGTTTGCCTGTTGTTACAACGATTCTTTTAGCACAGGTTTTTTTATTTATTGGGTCCGTCATTATAGAAGTGATTCGCAATTGGGTGATGCTTTACATTGGAACGAGGATTAATATTACGATTATTTCCGATTTTTTAAGGAAAATCTTAAGATTACCCATCCAATTTTTTGATACGAAAATGATAGGCGATTTTAGCCAACGCATCACAGATCATAAAAATATAGAAGATTTTTTAACGGCTCAAAGTTTATCCACGCTTTTTTCCTTTATTAATTTTTCCGTTTTTTTTTTAGTCTTGCTTTCTTACGATATTAAAGTAGTTGTTTCTTATGTCTGCTTAACGACTCTTGCGATTCTGTGGTCTTTATTTTTTTTACGAAAACGAGAAAAGATAAACTACAATCGTTTCCAAATTAGATCCGAAAATCAAAGTTCTATTTTTGAAATCTTTAATGGAGTTCAAGAGATCAAATTGAATCATTTTGAAAATTACAAACGGCGCAAATGGGAAGAAATTCAAGTCCGATTATTTAAAGTGAATCTACAGATGCTTCGTTTAGATCAAATTCAAATCGTTGGTTTTGATTTTATAAACCAACTTAAAAATATATTAGTCACTTTTATTGCGGTGAGCGAAGTCATTAAAGGACATCTTTCCTTGGGCGCGATGCTCAGTATTTCCTACATTATTGGGCAATTAAATTCTCCCATTAATCAATTGATTACTTTTTTTAGGTCTTTACAAGCGGCTCGGCTGAGTATGGAGCGGCTCAATGAGGTTCAAAACCAAACCGAGGAAGAATTAGAACATCAAATAAAATTGCCTCAAAGAACCGATAAGATGGCTACAGAAACAGCAATAGAGGTGAAAAATGTTTCCTTTCAATATGGCGGTCCTACCTCTCCCTTCATCTTGAAAGAGATTCATTTGAAAATTCTGGATGGAAAAATTACAGCCATCGTAGGAGCGAGTGGCAGTGGTAAAACGACCTTAATGAAGCTATTTTTAAAATTTTATGAACCCACCCAAGGCACTATTTTGATAAATGAAAAGGATTTAAATACCATTTCTGCTTCTGATTTAAGAAAAAATTGTGGTGCTGTTATGCAGGAAGGCTATATTTTTGCCGAAACCATTGAACGAAATATTGCAACAGGCGCAGAAGAGATTGATTCGGAAAAGCTACAGAATGCCCTTAAAGTAGCGAATATACAAGAATTTATTAATAGTTTACCATTAGGATTAAAAACGAAATTGGGAAGCTCTGGGAATAACATTAGCGGCGGGCAGAAGCAAAGAATTCTGATTGCCCGAGCGGTTTATAAAAATCCTCAATTTATTTTTTTAGATGAAGCCACTTCTGCGTTGGATGCCGAAAATGAAAAAATAATTCATCAAAACTTACAATGCTTTTTTAAAGGGAAAACTGTGGTTGTGATTGCACATCGTTTAAGCACGGTCAAAGAAGCAGATCAAATTATTGTATTAAAAAAGGGAGCCTTAATTGAACAAGGGAAACACCAAGAATTAGTTGCCCAGCAAGGAGAATATTATAATTTAGTCAAAAATCAATTAGAATTAAATCATTAAAATTTACAAAAAATGAATGAGTATTTACAAAAAGAATTGGATAAAAATCATTTTTGGGCAGTTAAATATGCTTTTTTAATTATATTTTTTACAATTATAGCTATTTTAGGTTTATTGTATCATTTACAAATCAATCATAATTCGATATTGAACGAAGTCATTCAATATTATTTCAAACGTTAAGGGGACTTGGAAAATAGAAATCTACCCATTTTGCCTAAAATACTTAATTAAATTGACGTAGTTAAAAATAGTTACAAATAATTGTGAATCAATGAGTTAAAGGGTACTTTTTGGGAAAAAGCGATTAAATCAATCGCTTAATTTCATCAAATTTATTTAAATTAAAAACAATAT
>JBDKKX010000225.1:0-8507 GCA_039795795.1 Bacteroidota bacterium
CGCACCCCAAAAATCCCGTAGGGATGGTACTTTGGTCGTTTAAAGGAGCATCCCTACGGGATTTTTGGGGTGCGAGTTACCAAACGGACATCCCTACGGGATTCCAAATCAATCGTTTATAAATTACAACTTTAACAACTCAGTAGAATACGAATTGATTCATCATTCATCATTTATCATTCAAGAAGCGCGTTTTTTTGAAAAAAATTGCATTCCATGAATATTTTTTATCAGAACATATATAGAAATCTATATACTTTGTGTATCTTGCATCCGAAATTAAAAAAAATCGCTCAAATTATTTAAAAATGAAAGATACACCCTTCCAAGTGTTCGTCCATGAACACGAATATTCCGTGACTGCTGCCGAAGCAAATGGTTTAGACCTTTTGCAAAATGGTGTCAATCAATTTCATATTCTAAAAAATCAAAAAGCGTATAACGCTGAAATTGTATCCGTTGATTATGCAAATAAAACATTTACGTTTAAAATCAATGGCACAATTCATACAACGACTATCGGCGACCGTTATGACCGCTTAGTAAAAAGTATGGGTTTATCCAAAGCAGGCGCGGCGAAAATGAATGAAATCAAAGCACCAATGCCCGGTTTGGTATTGGAAGTGTCTGTGGTGGTGGGACAGGCAGTTCAAAAAGGCGACAAAGTGTTGATTTTGGAAGCGATGAAAATGGAAAATGTTTTAAAAGCATCGGGCGATGGGGTAGTGAAAGCCATTCGAGTTGCGAAAGGAACGCCTGTGGAAAAAGGCTACGTGCTGATTGAAATGGAGTAGATTTTACTTACCGAATCAAGAAGTCGGCATTTTAGGAATGAAGGCATAAAAATTTTGTTTTTTTCAAAAAAACAAAATTTTTTATGTCCTTTATTCCTAAAATGCCGAATTCTTAATTCAACCCATTTTGTAACATTTCTTACACGCCTTCCGTATGCAATGTTGGACGCTTTTTGACACTTTCTCCCCTCAAAAGTTTCTAAATCCGTTAGAAATTTTTCAAATTTTTTCCCAAAAATTTGAAAAAAAGAGCCGTCACAATATTAACCTATTTTTGATATAAAACTGTTTAATATTTTTTTTAGATTCGTAACTACCAATATTTAAGTAATTTAGATATTAAACAAAAAAGAGTCAAAAAAAAAACTAAAAAAAGTGCTTGATTCACTAACATTTATTAGGCATAATTTTTGGACTTTCGCAAAAAAATCCGTAAATTTGGACGAAAAAGAGAGAGATTACACTTGTATTCAATCCCATTCCCGAACGACTTATATCATGCAAGTATTGAACGTTATCATTGCCGACGACCACCAGTTGTTCGTTGAAAGTCTTAAATTGCTTTTACAGCAATCTGAAGATTACCGCCTGAATATTCAAGGTGTAGCCTATTCTGGGGAAGAATTATTGGAACTGTTGAAACTGGGTGCTCCCGATTTGCTCCTGTTAGACATTAATATCCCTGCGAAAAATGGCTTGGAAGTATTGAACCTTTCTAAAAAGACGCTGAAAAATACGCGCATTCTCGCTTTGACGATGTATGATGACCCAAAAATCATCAAATCAGCGTTTGATGGCGGGGTGGATGGTTATTTGTTGAAGAATTGTGGCAAAGCAGAACTCATGGATGCGATTAGCACAGTCCTAAAAGGAGATGTGTTTGTAGGCAAAGGAGTGAGTTTTGGCAATCATCAATCGAATAATTCCGATTTTGAAGACATTTTTAGGAAGAAATTTAGCCTTACGAAACGCGAATTAGAAGTTTTGCGCCTCATTACACAAGCTCGTAACAATAATTCTATTGCAAAAGAATTATATATTAGCGAACAAACGGCTGCTGTGCACCGCAAAAATATTATGCGCAAAATTGGCGTAAATTCAACTGCCGCGTTGATTCGGATGGCGTATGACAATCAGTTGATTTAAAGGATGAATGATGAATGATGAATGATGAATTTTTTGTAATAAATTTAAAATCAATTCATTACAATTATAAAAATTCATCATTCATCATTCATCATTCATCATTTGTTATTCATGAATTGGGCTGCTGCATCCAATTCTTCGTAAAAATCTGCGCCGTAAGCGCGGATTAATGCCTCTTTCAGAAATTGATAGACAGGTACTTTTTCCTTTTTGCCCAATGAACAGGCGGCTGCACAAATATCCCATCTATCGTAATTTAACATTTCTGTTCCCATCGCTTTGCTTTTGGAAACGCGAATTGGGTATAAATGGCAAGAAATGGGTTTGCGAAAAGGAATTTTGCCGTCGCGCCAAGCGAGTTCAATACCACATTGCGAGACTCCTGTGGAAGTCATCGTCATAAATGCGCAAGCACCGCCTTCGACAAGGCTCGTGCCATAATTTTTCATGCCGCGAAAATATTGCGCTGTACCTGCTGAATCTATTACTTTTTGCCCTGCTTCCGTCAAATACGGACGCACTTCGGGGTAAATTTGTTTTAAAATAGCTAATTCAGCCTTTTCTAACGGCGCGCCAAAATCTCCTTCCCAACAACACGCTCCTTTACACGCATTGAGATTACAAACAAATTGTTCTTCAATCAGTTCGTCGCTAATGAGTTTGTCTTGTACGATAATCATTTCAAAATCGCTTGAATGGGTGAAAAATGATGCGAAATTACTAAAAAATGGACGAAACCCTTAATATGGGTACAAAAAAAGCGAAATCTAAAACGTGTTTACACCTAACAGGTTTTAAAAACCTGTTAGGTGTAGCAACCGTGTAGCAACTGTGTTTACACCTAACAGGTTTTTAAAACCTGTTAGGTGTAGCAACCATGTAGGAACTGTGTTTACACCTAACAGGTTTTTAAAACCTGTTAGGTGTAGCAACCATGTAGGAACTGTGTTTACACCTAACAGGTTTTTAAAACCTGTTAGGTGTAGCAACTGTGTTTACACTTAACAGGTTTTAAAACCTGTTTTTTTTGTTAAAAATTCTATTTTTGTATGCTGGATGTTTAAAAAGTAATTATGTTGCGGCTTATTTCATAATTTTAAAAACAACATCCTTTATGAGTTACTATCCTCCATTTGTGGCAAATCAAGTTTTTCATGTATTCAATCACGCTGTAAGCAATGAAAACCTGTATAGAACAAGGGAAAATTATCGCTATTTTCTCCGTTTATTAGGCACGCATATTGAACCAATTGCGCACATCTATGCTTATAATTTACTACCCAATCATTTTCATCTTTTGTTGCAAATCAAATCTATTCCAGAGCTAACACGCTATTATCAACTCAGTAAACAGGCAGAGCCACCACCTCAAATAGAATGGACAGATTTTGTTTCACAGCAGTTTAGCAATTGTTTCAATGCTTATGCAAAAGGTTTTAATAAGCACTTTGGTCGAAAAGGTGTTTTGTTTATGAAGCGAGTGAAAAGAACTTTAGTTCAAGATAGCCTTTATTTTAAAAATGTGTTACATTATATTCATTACAATGCAATACATCATAACTTGTGCAAAACACTACAAGAATGGGTATGGAATTCTTACGATTCCTTGCTTTCAGTAGAGGCAACGCGTTTAAAACGCGATGTGGTTTTAAAATGCTTTGGTGGTCCAACTTTTTTCATCAATTTCCATGATCAGCCTCCTTTGTTATTGAATGATTGTACCTTAGAATTTGGGCATTATTATTACACCTAACAGGTTTTAAAAACCTGTTAGGTGTAAGTGCGGTTGCTACACCTAACAGGTTTTAAAAACCTGTTAGGTGTAAGTGCGGTTGCTACACCTAACAGGTTTTTAAAACCTGTTAGGTGTAAGCGTATATCGTTTTAAAATATTTATCCAAGCCCTTGTTTTTACCTAATTTTGTGCTATCTTTACCATACAAAACAGGTTGTTAACAACAATTTATCTTATTTTATCAACTAATCAAATCGTTTAACGCTGTGGATCTTTTTAAAAATGTTGCCAAACCTGTTGCGGATATGTTCGTAGTGGTCGCGCTGCCGATTGCAGTGCCGAAAGCCTACACCTATCACGTACCAAAAGAATTGGAAGCGCGGATTCAATTTGGGATTCGGGTCGAAGTGCAATTTGGTCCTGGGAGCGATTTATACGCGGGTCTTGTCATCGAAGTGCATTTCCATAAACCCGAACATGATACCAAACCCATTTATCAAATCATTGATAATCAACCAATTATACTTGAACAACAATTGAAATTTTGGCAATGGCTGTCTAATTACTATTCCTGCACGATTGGGGAAGTGATGAATGCGGCTTTGCCCGCCAATATGAAATTGGTCAGCGAAACCAAAATTTGTATTCGACCTGATTTTTCGAGCGATGGTTCTCAATTGGATGATAATGAATTTTTGGTAACGGAGGCATTAAGCATGCAGAATGAATTGACTGTCAATGATATACAAAAGATTATTAATCGTAAATCGGTTTATCCTGTCATCAATCAATTGTTGTTGAAAGACGTTTTATATATTAAAGAAGAATTGCAAGAACGCTATAAACCGAGAACGGTGGCTTGTGTGCAACTCAAAGCACCGTATTCGGAACCGGGCGGTATCGGTCAAGCGTTCGCGCTCGTCACGAGACACGATAAACAGACTTCGGCATTATTGGCGTTTACGGAATTGGTGCGCAAACAGACGGATTCGAGTCCGATTCGGGGCAAAGCGGTTTGTGACCGCGCGAATATTGAGATGTCGGTGTTGCGGTCGATGGAAAAAAAAGGGATTTTTGAGATTTTCGAGCAAGAAGTGAGTCGAATTGCGGGGTATGAGGACGATTTAATTGAGGCACAAACGCTTTCTGACCAACAAATTGCAGCAATTACGACCTTAAAAAAAGAATTTGAAACCAAAAATGTGGTTTTGCTGCACGGGGTGACGGGTAGTGGGAAAACCCGCGTTTATACGGAATTGATTGAAGAAGCGATTATGAAAGGCGAACAAATCTTGTTTTTGCTGCCCGAAATCGCTTTGACGACTCAAATTATTGCGCGGTTGCAGAAGATTTTTGGGACTCATATATCGGTTTATCATTCTAAGTTGAATAATCAAGAGCGTGTTGAGCTTTGGAAAGCGGCTTTGACGGGTAAATCGGTGATTCTTGGAGCGCGTTCTTCGCTGTTTCTGCCGTATCGGAATCTGAAATTGGTGATTGTCGATGAGGAACATGACCCTTCGTTCAAGCAGCAAGACCCAAATCCGCGTTACAATGCGCGGGATTCGTCGATTTATTTGGCGCAATTATATGGTGCAAAAGTATTGTTAGGAACGGCAACGCCGTCTGTGGAGACGTATCAAAATGTCAAAATGGGCAAATATGGTTTGGTGGAGATGCTGCACCGTCACGGCGGGATGGAAATGCCTGAAGTTTTTCTCGTTGATATTCGGGAAGATTTGAAACGGAAAAGTATGATGGCGAATTTCACGAGCAAATTGATTGATGAATTAAAAGGCGTGTTGGAACGGAAGGAACAAGCCATTTTATTTCAGAATCGACGGGGCTATTCGCCTGCGTTACAATGTTCTACATGTGGTTGGAATTCGCAATGTAAGAATTGTGATGTAACGTTGACGTATCATAAATTTTCTAATTCTTTAAATTGTCATTATTGTGGTTATCATCGGAATTTGCCGAAAGCCTGTCCTGCGTGTGCTTCTAATGCGTTGATAATCAAAGGTTTTGGAACAGAACGCATTGAAGATGAATTGCAAGTGATTTTGCCAGAAGCGCGAATTGCGCGGATGGATTTGGATTCGGTGAAATCGCGTTCGGCGCATTCCAAGTTGATTCACGAGTTTGAAGAACGGCGATTGGATATTTTGGTGGGGACGCAAATGGTGACAAAAGGGTTGGATTTTGATAATGTGTCTTTGGTGGGCGTGTTGAGTGCGGATAATTTATTGCGATTTCCTGATTTTCGGGCGGTGGAACGGGCTTTTCAATTGATGACGCAGGTGAGCGGGCGGGCGGGGCGCAAGAACAAACGTGGAAAAGTTTTAATACAAGCGTTTAATATTGGACATCCTGTGTTGCAAGACATTATTAATGCCGATTATGTGAGTTTCTTCAATCGAGAAATTGAAGAACGTAAAAATTTTATGTATCCACCTTATTATCGGTTGATTGGCGTTTCGTTGAAACACAAAAAACATGAGGTTTTGCAAGATGGCGCACGGATTTTTACGCGGATTTTGCAGGAAAAGTTGGGCGACCGCGTGAAAGGACCTGCGTTGCCACAAATCCCACGAGTAAATACTTTTTATATGTTGGATTATTTGATAAAGATAGAAAAAAATGCGCATGCAATACGCCTTGTAAAAGAAGCGATTGCGGAAGCGACGTATCAAATGCAGCACACGGAAGGATATAGCACGATGCGCGTGAGTGTGAATGTGGATCCTTATTGACCGCGTTGTTTCCAGCACAGCCTCAAAGCGATGTTCCTTTGAGGCTGTATTAAGCAGGTTTTTGACAGCGATTGACGCGTCCTACCCTTATTTTACGCTGTTTTTTGCATGAAAATCTTATCCATCTCGACCAAAGTGAGGATTTTACCTTGTTTCAAAATATAGGCACTTACATTTTCATCCCAATAGTTGCGCACAATCTGCCCTAAATCTTTTGGAACATGAATAATGGACGTTTTATTATCTTCCGAAACGATTGTAATTTTATGTTTTTGCGCATCCGCCGTTTTCAAAATGCCTTTTAACCAAAAGTAACTTGATTTAGGCGTTTTATGCACCACATCTAATGCTTGTGAAGGCATTTCTGCCAATTTCAATGCTTGAATGATGCGCTGATACACCTCTATTA
This sequence comes from Bacteroidota bacterium, assembly GCA_039795795.1. Classification (GTDB taxonomy): domain Bacteria; phylum Bacteroidota; class Bacteroidia; order Chitinophagales; family Saprospiraceae; genus JAAFJT01. The sequence goes on from JBDKKX010000225.1 coordinate 6,838, forward strand.
ATTCTTCCGCAATCTCTTTAGGTGGGTTGCCCGCTAATCCAAAATAAACCATTTTTTTGGCTTCTTCATATTTTTTGCATTTCAACGCTAAGTTTGCAGCACTCCGAAACAATACAGAACGGGTTGGTTCCTGCTCCAAATCCAAAATAAAATGATGTGCAGCTCGCTGTTCTAAAAGAAAAGCCTGCTCATATAAAGGTAATGCGGCTGCATTATCGCCATTCACAACAGCCATATAAGCCTCTTGTGCCTGTCTCATTGCTGCTCGATGCAGCTCTTTGGAACTTTCTGGTTTCATTTTTTTAAAAAGACCGCTTTAGGTGTACCGAATTCTATAATGCAAATATAAGCTGTTTTGCCTAAACTATCTGATTTTTTCACTTGTTTTTTCTTGATATTTGCCCGATAATCCACATTATTGGTTTTAGAACTTTTAGAAATGCCCGAAATTTCTAATCGGGAGCCCATAATAGTTTCATTGGGCGTTGATAACCAAAAATCAAAACCCGTTCCGATTTCAGACGTTTCAAATTCAGTGTATGGAGTCAAATCAAGGGTAAGCAAAATCGCCATACACATCGCACCATGATCGGTGGTTCGATTTTGGTCATTCATGGATTTTCTCATCAACGATGGATCAGACTTCCAAGTAACAGAATACGTTTTCTTTTCTTTTTTGCCTCCCTCAATATCCACTTCAACCTCTAATAATACGCCACTTTCATGATTTTGGGCGTGAAAAGAATAAATAGCGCAATCTGCCATCATCGAACAAACGCTTGGAATAATGTCGGTTACACCTTGTTTTAGAGCTTCTAAATCAAGTACTTGTGGGTTCATAGAGTAATGGTTTTCTCTAATATGGAATGTCAAATTGTGGTTTAGAATAATAACCCAAGTTGTGCAAGGTACTCAACTTGGGTTACTTAGTTATAAATTCAAAATATAATGTCTAAACAGTCGTTTGTTTCGCAATAAAATTTTGCACCCACTCCGTCGTCAACGATTTCGGGCGTTCCAACGGGAAGCCTAACGCTCGCGACCAACACAATTGCGCCAACACGCCCAATGCCCGCGAAACGCCAAACATCACCGTATAAAATCCAAATTCCTTCATGCCGTAATGCACCAGCAACGCGCCTGAATGGGCATCGACATTGGGCCAAGGGTTCTTAATCTTGCCCAAACTCTGTAAAATCGGCGGCACGACTTCAAAAATCTGCCAAACCACCTTCACAATATCACTATCTGGCGTATGTTTTTGGGCAAAAGTCATCTGCGCGGTGAAACGCGGGTCAGGCATCCGCAACACAGCATGTCCATAACCGGGTACCACTTTGCCCGCAGCCAACGTTTTACGAGTATATTCAGCGACTTGTTCGTTTGTTGGTTTGGTCGTCCCCAAATCTTCCAACATATCAAAAATCCATTTAATAACTTCTTGATTTGCCAATCCGTGCAACGGTCCAGAAAGGGCGTTCATCGCCGAAGTGAATGCCAAATACGGGTCACTCAACGCCGAACCTGTCAAATGCGTCGCATGCGCAGAAGCATTTCCGCCTTCATGGTCTGCGTGAATCGTCAAATAAATGCGCATCAAATCTTTAAATTCCTCGCCCGGAACGCCCAACATGTGCGCAAAATTTGCTGCCCAATCCAATGAATCATTG
>JBDKKX010000226.1:0-8479 GCA_039795795.1 Bacteroidota bacterium
CGAAGAACGGCACAAATTAGGCGAAGAACTGTATGCCCTCTACCCCGCGAATGTCGGTTTTAAAAACGGATTGGCGATTTCGTATTCCAAACTTGGCGAAACCCACGCGGAATTAAGTCGGGATTGATGTTTAATCGGTTGGATTTAGGCATTCACGCGGGCATTCAATTGGAAGCGGGGGGCTGGTTTATTGCTGCGCGGGTTTCGTATGGTTTGTCGGACGTGTTGAATAATAATTATCATGCTTATCCCGTCTTGGATGAAAATAAAAAATTTGTTTTAAATAATAGCGTTCAACGCAATATTGCTTATGAGTTAAATCTGGGTTATAGCTTTTGAAACCGATTTAAAATAATTTTTTATGACAATTTTTAATATTAAATTTGGATTATTTATACTTTTATCTTTTTTTATTTTAATTAATCCTTTTGTAGCGCAACCGATTGGTTTTACACAAACGGTTCAAGGAACAGTTTTCGATGCAGATTCTAAAGAGAAATTAATTTTTGCAAACATTTTGTTAAAAAATGCGAAAGATTCTATCGGAGTTCAAACGGATGAATTGGGTGATTTTAAAATACAAAATGTTTCGATTGGCGTGTCTATATTAAGCATTAGTTTTATGGGTTATGAAACGAAAAGGATTCAAACGGTGGTTTATAGTGGAAAGCAAACGATTTTGAATGTTTTTTTAAAAGAAAAAGTTGAAAAATTAAATACGGTATTGATTCAAGCGGAGCGCAAATTGGTTCGGGAAACGGGTAGTTTGACCTTTAAACCAAATGAAATTTTGTTATTGCCCGCTACTTTTAATGGAGATGTGGGGCGGGCAATGCAAAATATGGCGGGCGTAATGGGTACGAAGGATTGGAGTAATGAAATTGTGGTACGCGGCAATGCGCCAAAGGGTGTTTTGTATCGGTTGGAAGGGATTGAGATTCCAAGTCCGAATCATTTTGGCAATTTGGGCGCGAGTGGCGGTGGGATTTCGATGTTGAGCGGTTCGGTTTTGGGCAATTTTGATTTTTACATGGGTGCGTTTCCCTCGTTCATTGGCAATGCGCTGTCTGGGGTTTTTGACTTGACAATGCGCAATGGGAATGCTGAAAAAAAAGAATATTCGATTCAAGCAGGCGTGCTGGGTTTGGAGGTGAATGCAGAAGGTTATTTTGCAAAAGGCAATAAAAGTTCATATTTATTTCACTATCGTTATACAACGACGGGTTTAGTTTTGAAATGGGTGCCGCCTAAAATCGCAGCTTTGATTCCAAAATATCAAGATTTTGCTTGTAAAATCAACCTGCCGAGCGATAATGGCAATGGAGATATAGCTTTTTTCTTGCTGTATGGCGATAATTTGAGTCAACGGGTGGCAAAAGCGGATAGTTCAAAATGGGTAACGTCGATGGATAATGAAAATGCTCAAGATGCCAATCAAACGGGTATCGCAGGTGTAACCTATTCGCTGCCATTCAATCGTGAAAAAAGTTATTTGAAATTCGTTGCAGCAACCACTTTTACAAATGGCAAAAGTAGTTTATCTATTCTGCACCCTGAGCAAAAGTATGCAGCGGTTTTGTCGCAACAAAGTGATATGCAGTTGTTGGATTTGAAATATAATTTAATCCTTCATCATAAATTCAATCGGCAACATGCTTTGCGTTTCGGGGCGGATGTGGCGCGGACGAATTATGCGTATCAATTCCAGCTTGTTAACCCGATGACTCGAAAGGTGTATGTGCCTTTTGACAATGTGGGGGTAAGCGATTTGTTTCAAACGTTCGCGCAATGGAAATATCGGTTGGATGCCAAATGGACTTTAAATGCGGGTTTGCATTATACGAAGTTGGTTTTGAATCAAACGCAGGCGATTGAACCGCGTTTTTCATTGCAATATCAACCGTTGGAAGGTTCTATATTGAATTTTAACGCGGGATTGCACAGTCGTCCCGAACATTTATCGGTTTATTTTTTGGCATCCACTTCAAAATGGCTGACGCAAACTAATAATTTTAATTTGAAAATGCCCAAAGCGGCACATTTTGTTTTAAATTATGAAATACCTTTTTGGAAAGATTGGCGATTTAAAGCCGAGACGTATTATCAATATTTGTATGATATTGGGGTTGAAAAAGATGGAACACGTTCATTATCAATGCTTAATGTTGCTGCTACTAAGGAACTTTTTGGGGCAAAACCATTGGTTTCGAGTGGAACGGGGCAAAACTTGGGCATTGAAATGACGTTGGAAAAGGCTTTTGCGAACCATTATCATTTGTTGTGGACGGGCAGTTGGTACGATTCTAAATTTCGAGATGAAGCGGGACAACAATTCAACACCATATATAATGGTCGCTATGGGTTGAATGTGGTGGGCGGTTATGAAATGGTTTGGGGCGTTCGACAACATAAGTCTTTGATTCTCAATGCTAAATGGATGATAAAAGGCGGCAATCGATATACGCCGTTGGATGAAGGGGCTTCAAAGCAATTGAAAAAAGAAGTTTTGTTGACGCAACAGTTTTTGCAAGCGCAATCGCCTCCGTATTGGCGCGTCGATGCGAGTGCGGCGTATCAGGTGAATCAAGCGTTTCGGACGCATACTTATACCATTGAAATTCAAAATGTTATGAATCATCAGAATATTTATTATCAATTTTACGATTTAAAGACGTTGAGTTTGCAGAATACCTATCATTTGGGGTTGCTGGCAAATTTGAATTACAAATTAGAATTTTAAGACCAAAAATTTATTTTCATTTTTTTAAAAATTCATTTTTTCATGCAATCAGTTGTTAAACTTATTGTGCTGTGTGCGTTTTTGCAATCCAATGTATTGCAATTAGTTGCGCAATGCCCGAATCCTGCGGTTTTGATGTCCACAAGTCGCATCATTCATCCCAATTGGCTGTATAGCCCAATGCCTCCGTACTATTACGCACCTCAGGCGCGGCTTCCATCGGGTACGGTCGCGAATTTGGCAGGGGTCTATACGGATGTGATTCATTCGGTGACGCGCCCTGCTTGTGACAGCATCATTTACACGGTCAATGTCGTGAATGATTACAGTTGCCGAGTGCCGGATTCCATTAATTTATTGACGGCGCGAGAATTTGCTATCGAAAAAGGGGCTGATCCCAATTGGAATTTATTGAATCCTTTTGCAACTTGGAATGGTGTAGTATTAAATTCCGTAACAAAATGTGTGGATTCGGTAAAATTTTATGCCAATAAAGAAGTTTGCGTCGAACGCGGTGGCAATTATACGGCGGTATTATTCACCAGAACTTGGTATGGCGGCGAATATAAATGGTTCAGAAACAATGAGTTAGCGGCAATTACGACGGAACCCAACTTAACCATTACGAATATTCAACCCAGCGATACGGGCGTATATAAAGTGGTGTGGACTACGCCGAATTTGCCCGTCGGTTCTTTGGAAATGGTTCATGTTAAATTTTGTTGCACACCGAGCGTTGTTACCCAATATCAAACCATTCGGGCGGGTCAAGCCGTGTTGTGGGGCAATAAAAATCGGACAACGACGGGGAGTTACAGCGATACCTTGAAAGGACAAAGTCAACAAGGTTGTGATAGTATCCGCGTTTTGAACCTGACGGTGGTTGCGTGTAATTTGCAAGCGAGTTTGAATACCTTTGGCGATAGGGTGAATGCTTTGGTGACGAGTGGAGCGTCGGGCTATCAATATCGCTGGTCGAGCGGTTCGACCAATCCATACGATATGTGGGTGCGGGCAGGTTTGTACCGAGTGACGATTACGGATGCGATTGGTTGCGAAATCACCAAAGAAATCTCGTTGGGAACGCCGCCAACAGCACCGCCTTGCCGTTTGGACAATGTATCTGTGCCTTGTAACGCGGCAGTCGCATGGTCCTCGGTGGTTTTGACTCGAAACGTGTCCAATGTGAACGGCTATACTTTTGAAGTCAGTTTTGACAACACAAAAGTAGTCCCTGTGGCAGCCGCGCATCGTTTAGGCAAAACCTTGGTGGCTCAAAATGCTTCTGACCCGATTGTGGGGAATGTGGTGGGCAATAAATTTCGAGTCACCGTCGGTTTTAACGCGGCGAATTACACGGGCAATATCGGCGATACGTTGATACGCATCGGTTTTGCGCCGCGCAATACCAACGTGATTCCCGCAGACCCACTCAGTATCTTGACCGTGAAAGTCGAAGAAAGTGTTCATCCCGGATTGCTCAATATATATGAATTAATTTCAAATACGTATAATGTTGGTAGTAATGCCGTTTTAGCTTGGGTGACGTATCAAGGCAGTGGCATTTTAAACATTTCGTCAACGCCCATAAACAATCCAACTTCGGTTACGACGTATCAAACGCGCAATAATGGACCTTGGATTGGCAATGTCAATCTTACCAGTGGTGTGGGGATTTTGCCTTTGGGCAATGGTACGGAAACATGGGTTCAATTTTCGCGCAATTCCCTATCAGGCGCGGGTTCGCCGACGATTGGCGGTTATGATGCCTATTTGACGGCGCGAGTCGTCAATCAAGATACGATTTTGCCCGTTTCACAGTTGATTGCGATGGATGTGGATCAATCTGGAACGGTCACGGCGGCGGATGTTACCCATATTTTGCGTCGAGCGGTGGGTTATGCAGGTTATACGACGGGTTTTCCGAAACAGGGAAATGCGAATAATCTTTGCAGTTGGTTATTTTTCCCAAAAGCGTATTTGACTTCCAATCCCGCCTTTATCAATGCGACTCCGAATCGAATTCCTGCGGTGGATCCGATTTTCCAATTGAATAATGCTTATCGGACGCGGTGTGATACAGGACAAATGGACGTTGTAAGTATTTTGTTAGGGGATGTAAACGGCGATTATGCGATTCATGGCAATCCTGCGCGTTTGGGTAAAAACGCCAAATTGGATTCCATTATTACTTTTGAGGATTGTAAAGCGACTTATTTGGGCGATTTGACTTGGAAAATCCCTGTAAAAGCGAACTTAAAAGTAGCGGGTTTGGATTTGCAGTTGAAAAATCGGAACGCAGTTTTGCAGATTTTGGCGGTAACGAAGGGTGCAAATGCAGATATTTCTTACAATATTGATTCCGTCGGAAATTGTTTCATCAGTGCTTACGCGACGCAAGGAGCAGGGATTCCCGCAGAAACCCCTATTTGTTATGTGACGGTGAAAGGGACGGAATTGACTCCAATTGCATCACAATTGGGTAATATTCAAGCCTTTATAAATGGTTTAAATGCGGTATCTGCAATGCCTTGTTCGCGGATTACGAATCCAGTTCCAGAAGTAAATCCTGAAGCAGCGCAAATTTATATTTTTCCAAATCCTACGGCTTCGGATATTGTGGTGGAACATAAAGGTTTAACGCCGAAAACGATTCTTCTTTTTAATGCGTTAGGCAACTTGGTTCGGGAAGTGCCTGCTGGAGAACAATCCACAGGGATTGATTTGCGGGAGTTGGCAAAAGGCGTGTATTTTTTGAAAGTGGGCGATTTTACTAAACGGGTCGTAAAACAATAAAGTATTGACTTTTAGGTAAAGGTGAAAATTGCGTCGAGTTGTACTTGGCGCAATTTTTTTTTGCTTTTGTGTCATTTGTGGTGCGCTGGAATTGGGATTAAATGGGATTTTTTTGGGATTAAATGGGATTGATTTTTGGGATTTATATGATTTTTTTAGGATTTTAATCCTATGAATCCTAAAAATCAATCCCATTTAATTCCAAAAAAATCCTATTTAATCCCAATTCCAGACCCCCAAATTGCGTCAATTTTTTAAATGGACGCAATTTTTAATTCCAAATTGCGTCCATTTGGAAAATTGACGCAATTTTTAACGTTTACTAATTTAAAATTTTAAAAATATGAATCCACAAGAATTGCCCTTAAAAGGGATGCGCGTTATTGACTATACGCATTTTTTAGCGGGACCGTATTTATCTCGATGTTTGGCGGCATTGGGCGCGGAAGTCATCAAAATAGAGCGTCCGACTACGGGCGATGCTGCCCGACAACATCCTTATTTTATCAACGGACAATCGGGTTATTATTTACAACAAAATATTGGTAAAAAAGGGATTTGTTTGAATATGAAAGACCCTCGCGCCCAAGCAATGATGCGAAAATTAGTAGATACTGCCGATGTTTTAGTTGAAAATTATCGTCCTGGCACCTTGAAAAAACTCGGTTTGGGCTACGAAGCGGTGTCCAAAACCAATAAAGGCATCGTTTATTGCTCCATTTCGGCTTATGGACAAACGGGACCCGATGCCCATCGAGCAGGTTTTGGTTTGATTGCCGAAGCAAAAAGTGGCATTATGGCGATGGTCGGCGATCCTAACACTACACCTCCGCTTTTACGCATTGCTTTGGGCGATATGTACACGGGTTCACAAGGCGTTTCTGCCGTTTTAGCGGCATTATTGGGGCGCGTCAAATCGGGCAAAGGACAATATATTGATTTGGCATTATACGATTGTTTGGTGTCTATGCACGAATACGCGGTACAAACTTATACGCTTTCGGGCGGCAAAGAGATACCTTATCAAACGGGTCACGACATACCAAGTTCCACTCTTTTGGGTGCTTTTTCCGCAAAAGATGGTCATTTGGTCATTGCGGCACAGGTGGACGATGCTTGGAAACGCTTGGCAAAAGTTGTTGGAGGCGAAGCGTTGGCGGCAGATACCCGATTTCACAGTGCCGAAGGGCGCAATAACCATCGTTTAGCGATTTTGCCTATCGTGAAAACCTGGGTTGCTCAACGGACGGTTGCCGAGGTTTTAACCATTTTGGATAAAATCGATGTGCCGAGTGCTAAAATTCAAGACATTGCTGAGGTATTTGCAGACCCGCAAATGAAAGCACGCAATATGTTAGTGGAGCAAAACCATCCTATTTTGGGCAAAATCCAATTACCGAACTTGCCGTTTAATTTTTCAGGATTTATAATTGACCAAACGCAATGCGCCCCTTTGATGGGTCAGCACAACGTTGAAATTGCAACGGAATTAGGTTTTAGTGCAGCTGAAATTGCAGCAATGCAGCAGGATGGAGTACTTTATGAAGAAAAAGTCCCCAACAAGAAATAAAGCAGAATTCATCATTCATCATTCATCATTCATCATTATCTTATGGATTTTTCACTTTCGGACGAACAGCAATTTTTAATAGAAGCCGTTGGTACTTTCATCAAAACGGAATTGGCACCACACGAGCAAGAAATAGAAGATACAGGCATTTTGAAACCCGAAATCGCTGCGCAAATCTTCGCCAAATCCAAAGCATTGGGTTTTTACGCGATGAATATCCCTGAAAAATTCGGTGGTGGCGGATTGAGTGCAGTAGATACCATGTTAGTCGAAGAGCAATTTGGGCATACGACCGATATACTCATTCGCCGCGCCTTCGGCAATATTTATGAAGCTTTATTAGCTTGTGAAGGCGACCAAATCGAACGTTGGTTGTTGCCCACTGTGCAAGGCGAACGGGTTTGTTCGATAGCGATTACGGAAACGGGTGCGGGTTCGGATGCGGGCGGCATCAAAACCCGCGCTGAAAAACAGTCCGACGGACGTTGGATACTCAACGGAAGTAAAATCTTCATTAGTGATGGTACAGTGTCCGATTTTTTCATCGTTTCGGCGGTTACAGACCCAGAGAAAAAAGAAATATCCTTGTTTTTAGTAGATAAAGGATTAAAAGGCTTTGAACTCGGTAAAGATCAACCGATGATGGGTTTGCGGGGCACCTCGCATTTGGAAATGTTCTTTGATAATGTTTCGCTTGAACCGATTTGTTTATTGGGCGAACGCGGGAAAGGTTTTAGAATGGCGATGGAAGTTTTAGGGCGGGTTCGGTTGGCACAAGTGGGTGCGAGAGCCGTTGGTAAAGCCAGTCATGTATTGAGTTTAATGACGGAATATGCCAAAGAACGCCAACAATTTGGTAAGCCGATTGGCACTTTTCAATTGGTACAACAGATGTTAGCGGATAGTGCCATTGAAATCAATGCGGCTCGATTGCTGGTTTTACATACCGCTTGGCTTTTGGACACGGGGCAAGACCAGTTAGCGCGCACTTGGATTGCGATGGTGAAGGTGAATGCGGCTGAAATGTTGGGACGTGTGGTGGATAGAGCCGTACAAGTTTTTGGAGGAATGGGTTTCTGTAAAGAATTGGCGATTGAACGCTACTATCGCGATGCTCGGATTTATCGCATTTTTGACGGCACTTCTGAAATTCATCGAACCGTCATTGCCCGAAATTTGCTAAAACAGGGGAAAAAGATTTATCAATTTTAGGGAATAAAGGGTTGTATTTAAATATAAATAATTGGTAACTACTTAGCTGGGTGTAAAAACAATGGTTTTATGATTTAAAACCTTAATAATTTGTTGAAATACATTCATCTGGTGTTTGCGTACCGTAGAAATAAAACCTTGAATCCGGGCATAGTTTTTTG
>JBDKKX010000227.1:0-8464 GCA_039795795.1 Bacteroidota bacterium
AATCAAAAAAAAATCTGTGAAAATCTCGTGGAATCTGTTCCATCTGTGATGAATTAATCCCCAAAAATCCCATTTAATCCCAATTCCAGCGTAGTACAGTGTAAAATGAAAAGTTTATTCAAACTCAACAATTGATATTAAATCGTTTATGGAGTTTTACATTTTTTATACTTTTGCAGCCGTCGTCTTTTTAATCGCCGTTTGGATGATATGGCGATTGCGCGACCTCAAAAAAACGCTTAATATAGCGTCAAACGTCGAAAAAATGCCCGAAAATGGCATTAAACAGACATTAGGGCATCTTGCCATTGGCAATTTAGCGGCGCAAGCAGTTGTAGGCATCTTATTATGTGGACTCATTTTCCGATTTGCCTCTGCGAAACCTGCGTCTCAATCCGCCAAAGGTGCCAAAGAAACCCCTGAAGCGACGGCTTCAAATGCAGAAAAACCCAAAGGCGGTGCCTTAGATTTGGCGAAAGCCACCGTTTTAACAGACGAAATTTCCTTGAAAGCGGGTGCAGAAACCTTTAAAACCTTTTGCGCCGCCTGTCATGGACAATCGGGTGAAGGTTTGGTGGGTCCCAATTTCACCGATAATTTCTGGTTACATGGAGGCGATTTCAAAGACGTTTGTAAAACGATTGTCAACGGCGTGCCAGATAAAGGCATGATTGCATGGGCTTCTCAATTGAAAGGAGAAGAAATTTTACAAGTTGCGAGTTTTATTTTATCTTTGGAAGGCAGTACGCCCGCTAATGCGAAAGCACCACAAGGAGAAAAATACGAACGCAAAGAAACGATTCATTTTGCCATCAAACCTGCCGCAGGTGCTGCCTTGAATGTGCCTAAAATTGGTTTGAAAGGCAACAAGCAAAAAGGGGAAACGGCGTTTAATGCCAGTCTGGGTTGTGCGCACTGTCACGGCAAAGATGCGAATGGGCATATCGATAATCGCAATTTGAAAGCATTGGTCAAACGTTATGGCAAATCGGAAGCCTTGAATGTATATGATGTCGTCATGGAAATCGGACGTGCAGGTACAGCGATGCCCGCTTGGAAAGAGTTGACGATACAGGAAAAAGAAGATGTAAAAACCTTTATTTTCTCTTTGCAAGAAAGCAAATAATTATTTATTGCTGCTTTGGAAAATTACGATAGGATAGATGTACGGATTTCACAGATTTCACGGATTGGTACGGATTTTTTTTTGTTCAAACCAAAAAATCCGTACCAATCCGTGAAATCTGTGCAATCCGTACATCCATCCTATCGCAATCGTCCAAAACCAAAATCATTACAAATATTTCTACATGTTTCAGAAACAAATATTACCCGCTATCGTTGTTGCAATGCTTTTTACAAATTGTAACGACGCGCCCAAAGTGGAAGAATGGGTTTATATCACCAACGAGGATTCCGAAGATTTATCCGTGATTTCGACCCTTACAAATGAGGTCATCCACACAATGCCCGTCGGAAAACGCCCGCGCGGTATTCGCGTCGCACCAGATGGCAAAAGCATCTATGTTGCGTTAAGCGGTTCGCCAAAATGTCCCCCTTGGATGTCCGAAGCCGATTGTGGCAAGCAAACCACCGATAAAACCAAAGATGGTATTGCACAAGTGGATATTGTGAATAAGAAAATTTTGCGCATCCTTCCTGCGGGTTCAGACCCAGAACAATTTGATTTGACTTCGGATGGCAAAAAAATCCTTATTGCCAATGAAGATGCGGGCAAATCAACCACCGTAGATACCGAATCGGGCAAAATTATTGCGGAAACGCCCGTCGGCAAAGAACCCGAAGGCGTTCGGCTCAATCCAGATAATACGTTATGTTATGTGACCAGTGAAAGTGATAATGGCATTTCTGTCTTGAAAACTGCCACTGGCGAAGTTACTGCCAATATAAAAGTCGGTTTGCGTCCACGAGACATCGTTTTTACAAAGGATGGAAAACGCGCTTACATTAGTGGGGAATCGGATGCAACGATTACCGTCGTCGATGCAACGACGCATCAACCCATTGCAACCTATCATTTGAAAGCAGGCACGATGCCTGTTGGAATGGTTTTATCGAAAGATGAAAAAAAATTATACGTTGCGGGTGGACGCGGACATTCTGTTTCTGAAATAGAGGTTACAGATGGTAAAACGTTGCGAACGGTTGAAGTTCAAAAACGACCTTGGGGGATTGGCATGACGAGCGATGGACGGTTTTTATATACCGCGAACGGTCCTTCTAATGATGTGTCTGTCCTTGATATTGCAAAAATGGAAGTCGTCAAAACCATACCTGTTGGAAAAGGGGCTTGGGGGGTTGCGATTCATCCTAAATAAGGATGCCAAAAGAGTGATTTCTCGCAGATTTTCACAGATTTTTATTTTATCATTGAAAGCTGCGTAGCAATCCGCGAAATCTGCGGGAAAATCTTGTAAATTATTTCTCAGTACGGGACAAAAAAAAGGTGTAGAGCGAATGGGAACACAGAGGACACGGATTTTACGAATTTACGCGGATTTTTTTGGAATTTAGGCTTAAAATTCAGCATAAACTCCAAAAAAATCCGCGTAAATTCGTAAAATCCGTGTCCTCCGTGTTCCCATTCGTATCGTAATTTTTTTTGTCCCGTACTGAGAAATTATTGGATAGATTTTTATTTTCCAAGTCTTTCAGCACTAAAACAGTTCGTTATCCTACCAAAACAGTTCGATATTACTCTGCCAGAATTTCCAGCTGCTTACCAAACGGCTTACCTTCATATATTTAAAATATTTTATCTAAAATTTGAACAAGAATATAGTTAGATTATCGTCGCAATGAAAAAAAAAAGCCTGTTTGTCTTAAAAAATTTTTTCCTTAAAAAGGGTTTCTAAAATAAATTTTAAATTAAACAATATATGAATTTATTTAATTTTCAAACAGATAGATGCATTCAACGCGTTATTTACGGATTCCTTTTAAGTGGTTTTTTACTCCGAATTGCCGTTTGGCTGCAACAGCGTTCTATTTTTTTAGATGAAGCAAATTTGCTACGCAATTATACAGAACGCGATTATGCAGGACTTTTCAAAGATTTGGATTATCAACAATACGCGCCCCCTCTTTTTTCGGTGGTCATGAAATCGTTTATACAAATTTTTGGAAATCAAGAATTAGGCGTGAAAGTTTTTCCGTTGTTTTGTGGAAGTATGATGCTGTGGCTTTTTTACCGACTTGCCCATTCCATTTTGTCTTTGAAAGCGGTTTGTGCAGCACTGTTTTTTGTGGCTTTTGGCAAAATTTTCATTGATTATAGTACACAGGCTAAACAATATGCGACCGATGGATTCGTCAGCATGGGACTTTTGTATCTTTCGATGCTTTTTAAAACCTTTCCTTTTAACAAAAAACAAACCTTCTTTTGGACACTACTTGGCTGCGTATCTATTTGGTTTTCAATGCCTTCTGTATTTATTCTAACAGGAATTGGCTTATATTTTTTGTCAAAACAAGTAGCGGCTTCTTCCACTTTTTTCAATAGAAATGTTTTGTCTATTCTTGGAATGGGCGCGAGTTGGATAACCTCCTTTTTGCTATATTTTTTTTTGTTGTTGAAAAATAATGCACAATCCGATTATTTGCAAACCTTTCATCAACCCTATTTTTTAGCCTTTCCACCCACCAGTATTGCTCAATTTAAATTATTGATAACCCAACTAACCGACCTTTTTTCAAATACATTAGGTTGGACAGTTATTGCGAATCTATTGGCAGTTCTTGGTTTGTCCACAGGTATTTACCAACTTTGGCGCACACAGCGCGATTGGTTTATCCGATTCGTCATTCCAATTATAGCGGTTTTGACAGCTTCGGCAACTCACTTTTATTCCTTGATTCCGCGCTTGACCTTGTTTTTTCTACCCATTTTAATACTCATTATTTTTGTTGGTTATGATTTTATTTTCCAAAACGCAACCAAAACAATTCAAGCTATATTCATAATTACCTTTGTAATAACAGGTTATACGTATCAATGTCTTGAAAATTTGTACAAACCGTTTGTGAATGATACTGCTGATTTAAAAAAAGGACTTGAATATCTGGTGAGCGAACAAGTAAATGGAGAAACTTTTTTTGTTCCATTTAACCTTGTACCCGTTGTTAAATATTATACTGAAATTTATTATAAGCCCATGTCTTTTTCAGAAACGATTTTGCAAACCTATCGTTGTTGTGACACGGATATTGTGCAGCAGGATTTGCAAAAATTACACGAAAAGGAGATTCACAAAGTGTGGGTAATTTATGCTGAGGGTTCGTATCAGTATCTTTTTGATTTTGTGAAGCAAGGGAATGGTAAGGTTTTGAAACAAAAAAAGTTTCATAGAGGCATTATTTTATTGTATCAAATCCCTTAGTACGTGACAAAAAAGGAATTTAGCCACGAATTACACAAACTTGCACGAATTTAAAGTGTTTTTTTGCTTAAAATTCGTGCAAATTCGTGCAATTCGTGGCTAAATTCCTTTTTTGTCACGTACTCAGATCAAATCCCTTAAAGCTTCCGAAATCTAAAATCGCAATTACACCCCCCATTTGCGCAATTGACTTAACAAAGCAGCAAAATCTTTGGGCGGTGGTGCTTCAAAACGAACTTTTTCTCCCGTCGAAGGATGCGTAAACGACAAACGAAAGGCATGCAACGTCGTGCGCGCCATGATAGGCAATTCTTCTGCATCTTTGCCTAAGCGAAAACCTCGTTTTTTTATATCCGACAAAAAAATCTCAGGACGCTTCCCATATAACCGATCCGCCGCCAAAGGGTAGCCAATACACTGAAAATGAACCCGAATTTGATGGGTTCGCCCCGTCCGAATATCTGCTTCAACTAAAGTGTAATTTTTAAAACGTTCCACGACTTGATACAAAGTCAATGAAGGTTTGCCCAATTGAGCTGTAATCATCATTTTGCCCGGTACAGCAGGATTTTCGCCAATCGGCTTGTCAATTTCACCCGAATCTTGGTGTAAAACCCCGTCCAAAAGGGCGTAATACACCTTTTCAACCCCTTCTTTCTGGTCAAATTGCATAGAAATATGCCGATGCGCGTGTTCATTTTTGGCAAAAACCAAGATACCACTCGTTTCTCTATCCAAGCGGTGCAGGATAAAAATTTTCCCAAATTGTGCCGTCAAAATCTTGGAAACACTGCGTTTATCCGCCGCAAAACGGTCGGGAATCGTCAACAAATCAGCAGGCTTATTGACAATAATAATATCGTCATCCTCGAAAAGAATCTCTAAATTTTTCATCCTTAAAAAACAAAAACTTGGAAAAAAAGTTTTCCAAGTTTTTATTAGGGACGTAGAAAAAATAACATCCCCCATTTTGCCACGAATTACACGAATTTCCACTAATAATTCGTGCAAATTCGTGTAATTCGTGGCAAAATGGGGGATTATTTTAAGAAAAATTCAATTATTCATTAAACAATTTAGCCGCTCGATGGTTGGGATTATCCTCTGTTGAAGCAGGCGCATTTCGATATAATTCCGTTTGCCAGCGCGGATTCGACAATTCGCCGTGACAGTTGGAATGCAGCAATCGAAAAGTGCTGGTTGTAGGACTTGGATTATAAAACAAAAATTTAACATTTGTCTGCTCCGTTTTTTCTAAACTGTTATATACCCAAATCTCATAAGGTGGCGCATTTTGCTCATTTTCAACCGTGATAATGTCCGTCGGACGACCATATTTCATATAAATAATGCCTCTATCGGTCTCAAAACCATAGCTCGACGCAGTTTTATAAGATTTATCCACTTGGCGCGCCACATACATATATTGGTCATAAGCATTTTCAGGCATTTGATGATTTTGCGCAAACCAATATTGATACAAAAAACGCCGCTGTGCCATCGTATCTTTTTTCTGTAAAACCAAATTCAACTTTGAAATATCCGCATCTTTGACCATCATCGCAATCGCTTTTAGACCAAAGCGCAATTGTTCCGCATCCATTCTGCCGACAAACTCTTCCATCAACGCATCCTCGTCAATGTTTTGCACTTTTTTAGTAAGGTCTAAATCTGGGTTACTGCGTTGAAAAAACGTTTCTTTTTGGTCTAACAAATCATTATTTTGATTCCGAATGCTCGTCACCAATTTATAATTGCCCGAAGGCAATTCGCCAATATCAATTTGAAACAAATTGACCACCAATACTTCACTTTTTCGTTTCTGCTGACCCACTAAAACATTTTTTTCATTTTCAGCATCTTTCGCGTTCACCACCGCGTAACTAAATAAAAATTCAGCACCCAATCCTTTGTCGGCATTGTAAATCTCGCTGTAAAAAGACAAATATTTATACCTTCTATCGTAGTATCCAAACGGCAAAGGCTCTAAAAAATACCCATTTTTAACCAACGGATGATTTTTAGAAGTATCTTTTTGGTACGCCGCCAACAATTCTATATCCGATTGGCGCAACGACAGCCTATCAAAATCGACATTGACCCAAGAATGAATCTTCGATTTAACCTTCGCGCTATCCACCAAATCCGTAATTTCTACCCAAACGTCATAATGACCATTTTTCAATGTATAGCGTTTTTGGTCAATAAAATTCACAGGGTCAAAGGACACAGGGCTTTTCAACCGATATTTTTCCGTGTGAATTAAACTATCTTTCAGTTTAATCTGAATCGCCACTTCGACATGCGCTCTGGCGCGAATGCTATCAACCTGTTCCTGCTCGAGTTTACTGCCCACAAAATTGAGGTAAATCTCGACATAACTCAAATCGCCCGACTTGAAGGCAGCGCATGCAACACTGACATCTGGGGCGGCAATTGCTCGAAAAGTAGCGATAGCCATTCCGAGTATGAATAACCACTTTTTCATGCCCAAAGAAAATTTACGGATAACAAAACAATTACAAACGGTTGTATAAAAATACGAAAAAGATTGCGTTTTCAAGTGCAAAATAGTTTTTTTGATGTTAAAATGTTCATTTTTGGGCATTGTAGGCTTTTTTTGATTACAAATTGGTTTTCGGTGCTTTTTGGAGCATCAATTTGAACTGAAATCCTTTCAATTCGGTGGTCAGTTCCATAGAGGTTTCATCAAAATGGACAATTTTATACTGAATCGGTGGGGTCGTATTTTGTATCAGCTTATCTTTTTGTACTTTAAAACTGCCTTGTTCTTCGGTTTGCGTGATGGTAAAATTCGTCCGCACAGAATCTTTTGTAAAATTGTAAAACACTTTTTCAAGGGAAGCAGCATCTTGACCGTTCCGAGTGGCTGTCGTCAAATTCCAAACCCCGCGCAATTGTTCGGGTTTGGCTTTATCTGGATGACACGCGGTCATCGAAATAAGCGAGAGCATTGTGGGCAATAATATCATCCATTTGTATTGAAATGAAGCAAGTTTCATAAAAAATTGTTGATTTTGGAATAGTTCAAAAATAAATGATAGCATTTCGGATAAAAATGAGTTTTTTTTATAAAAAAACAACATTTTTGCGGCAAAGTTAAAAAAGGAAAATAACTTTATGGTCATTAAAATGAAGTCTGAATCCATGAATTTTTTACCCCCTTTTCAAGGGCATCGAGGTGCACGCGGTTTGTTACCCGAAAATACGATTCTTTCTTTCCAAAAAGCCATCGAATTGGGGGCAAAAGCGTTGGAAATGGATATTGTGGTCTCCAAAGATAAACAAATTGTGGTATCGCACGAACCTTGGATGTCGCATTTAACCTGTCGATTTCCAAATGGACAACCTGTTGGATATTTCGATATGTATAAAACAGGTTTTCATCAGATGAATTATGATGAAATTGCTCAATATGATTGTGGCAGTAGGGGTAATTTTTATTTCCCGCATCAAGTGCCGATGCAGGCGTACAAGCCGACTTTGGAGGCGGTGATTCGGGAAATAGATGCTTTTTGTGAACTGAATGGGTTGGAAAAACCGTTGTATAATATTGAGGTTAAAAGTCATCCGCGCTGGTACGGGAAATATGTGCCTTATCCTGTGGCGTATCTTCAACTTTTAATGACTGTACTTCAAGAATTGCCTTTGCATCGTTATTACATTTCATCGTTTGACCCTTTGTTTTTAAACACGGTACGGCGAAAATTTCCTGCGATTCGGTTGGGTTATTTGGTGGACAATTTTAATGATTTTAAAACCAATTGTAAAAAATTAGGTTTTTTGCCTGATATTTACAGTCCCTATTATCGTTTTTTGACACGTAAAAAAATTCAAAAATGGCATCATTTGAAGGTAAAAGTAGCTACATGGACGGTTAACAATCCTATTACGATGCAAAAATTGTTAAAAATGGGGGTGGATAGCGTGATTACAGATTATCCAGATAGAATGACGATTGAATGATTTTTAGCTCGCGATGAAAAGGCTGTATCATTGAGTAAGCAACTCGCGATACAATGAATCGGAGAACGCATAGGAGC
>JBDKKX010000228.1:0-8439 GCA_039795795.1 Bacteroidota bacterium
CTTATTATTCAAAATAATTTTTCTGAAAAATAAAATTTTATTACCCACACTTGTCACCCTCATTTCATAATGACCAAATTCACTATCCAACACAACAGGTGCATATTTACTTTCCATCTTAAAACCCGCAGGTATCTGAAAATAAACCGAATCCACTTGTGTAAAACCCCTATCATCCGCCTGCACCGCATACAAGCGCGTCGAATCGCCCGAAGGAATCTTATTCCAAACCGAAAATAAATTCAAAGGCATAAAAAGGCGTTTGCCATTCACCGAAGCCAACTTTTCAACAGACAAGCCCAACGTTTCATCCACAGATGGAATCCGCGTTTTATTCAATTTATAATCCAAATGAATAATATCGAAATGCTTGACATCCAAATAATAATAAACATGTTTTTTCCGAGTTGCTTCATCAGACTCGAAAACACGTTGCATGGATTCCGATTCAGTACCCGTATAACGATTTTTCGATTGAATCGTCGCATTCCCCAAGGAATCTAACAAAACCAAACTCGTTTTTTGAATGGTATTCACTGTTTCATCATATTTGGGCGTAAAAACCGCTTGTCCTCCATTTTCATTGAAAATCACCCCCAAACGATTATCCGTAGCACTGCCCAAATATCCAAAAGCAGCCGTTTGATTGGTACATTCCAGCCAAATCGTATCTTTTCCAACAGGCACACAAGCAATTTCATGGTTGAAAAAAGGATTCGGAAAATCTTCATATTGAGTCGGATTTTTTGCTGTAATCAACACACAATAGCCTTTAATGCCCACAACAGCCAACATAGACACCATATAATTGCTCAAAGCCTTGCAATCACCATATTTTTTACTGTCCACCTCTTTCGCAACAATCGTTTGCCAACCGCCTATCCCCAATTGAATTGAGAAATAGCGCGTCGTATTTTGCAAATGAGTATATATTTTTTCAACCATACACGTCGTATCGGGACAATTAGAAACCAATTTTTTCAAAAAATCCACTGTTGTCGGCGGCAACTCTTGCCGATTTTGGTTCATCGTGTACAAAAATTTACCGTAATCGTTCCATGTTGTCATCTCTCCTTTATAATTGCCCACCAAAAAAGCATTCGGCGCGACCAACACTTGAGGTATAAAAGGTTCTGTGGTAGCCGTAAATGAAGGCACTCTAAACGCTTTAATATTTTTTAAATGCCATGAATAAGTATTACCTTCTATAATTACTTTATCCTCTTTTGCTATGTTTATTTCCTTATATCTCAATGAATTTGCATCCAAAGTAGCAATTTTAAACGTTGCGTGTTCCACCGCAACCCGACTGTCTATTTGAGGCATAAAAGGATAAATGAACATGGTTTGTGTCATTTCATATTCGATTTTATACTCAATTGTATAAGGATAGGCGGCATGTGGAAAATTCAATACTTTATAACGGTCATCGTCCACCCAAATATCAAAAAATTTAATATCTGCAATATCACTTTTCTTCAATTGTTTTACCAACTTTCCATTGCCATCATAGACAAACGCTTGCAACGATTTAATCACTTTTAATTTGTCATAATCCAAACGGGGCGTTCCATAATAATTACTCACGTCCCCATCTTTCAAAAGCGTAGCCACTAAATGTCGCTTATAAACCGCTTTTCCACTGCTTTTTACAAAGTATTCTACGGCATCTTTGCGTATAACGACAGTTGCATCTTTGCGCAAATCGTCAGAAATTGTATGCGCATCATATTGATTTTCAATGATTTGCGCATGCAAAGTAATTGTTAAAAGCATTAAAAAATAAGTAATAATATTTTTCATTTGATACTATTTTTGGAACACATAGGTACATAGGAGACATAGGGGCATTCATTAGAAAATGCCATATGTCTCCTATGTACCTATGTGTTCAAATTTTAGAAAGGACAATTTGTTCTGCCATTTTATTCAAAATCGTCTCATACGTGCTGCGCAGAGACGGATAGGCTTCCACCGCAAAAATCGTTTTTTTAATATTCCATTTTACATTCATTTTCAATTCATTCCCGACAGCTTCGACCACATAAGTGAATGTAAAATTGTTATTATCCAAATTAATTTTAATGTTTTTCGGCAAAGTTTCCACTTTGTAACCGTTTGGAATCGTCAAATTCAATATATAATTATTTTCACGCGGATAACCGTAATCGACATCAAATTGGCGTTCGGGATTTTTAAAAATATTCTCTTTCTCCGCCCAAAAAAGCAAGGGCGAAAGATACATTTGACTATCCGTCTTCGTAACAAATGCCGAAGAAGTGATTTTAAAAGTGCCTTTTAGATACTTTTCATCCAATTTATCCGTGTTTTCAAACGCATGCGCTTCCAATTTCCCATCCACTAAAAGGTCTTTCAACAAGGTATTTGCATACTTTTCCGCCCCGTCTTTGTGAACATAATACCGCCCTGTGGACGCATCATAACCTGTTGCTGTCATCGAAATCGAACCCGATAATTCTCCTTTCTCATTGATTTTCAATACATTAGAAAATAATTGTTTGGTATTAACCTTGTTTTTAAGTGGCACCCAACTATTCGGCGTTCGAACGACAAAACCGTCTCCATTCAAAGCCTCAAAAGGCAATAAACCTAACGGTCTCGGAAAAGAGGTGACATCCAACAAAAACGGTTCTTTTTCGTCCAACGTCGGCAAATGCACAATCACCCGATCCATATTTTCCCAAGAGGGCACATCCCGAGCAGACAGCCTTCCATTGGAACGCGTACTGAGCAGGACAGGAAAGGATTCCACACCCGCTTTGCGCAACATATTGATTGCCAATAAGTTAAGTTCCGTTGGAGTCCCTTTATGCTTTTTCAAAAGCTCCTTTACAGATTGAGTGGCATATATTCTATCGAATGATGTTTCTTCATAATTCAAACCAAATATGTTTGTAAATCGCCAAAACTTTTTCTTTATCGGTGGTCAAACCTTCGGTCAGTGATTTTACCGTTTCTTCGGTGGACTTGTGCTTCAAAATGCCACTCCAATCGTCATCCTCCAACAATTTTTTACCCCATTGTTGCCAAACATCCGCCAATAAAGCATCAAAATCCATTTTTGCCTGTTCCTTTTCGCTTTTCGGCTTGTAAAAACCAACGCCTTGCAATGTCACACGCAACTGATAATTGGAAACCGAACTCATCATCGGTTCTGGCTTTAAAGCAGGAATATCTTTATACGCCCAACGCAAAATTCTATTTTTCCAAGTCACTTCACTGGCACCAAAAGTTTCTTTATGCGGCACTAACGTATCTTCTTTGATTACAAGTGGTTCATTTTGAACCCCTTGCAACATCGGCATAATTCTATAATGCGCTGGAATATTCACTCGATATTCGCTCCAAAGGGTCGGAATTTTATTTTGAAAAAACCAATTTGGAAACAAACTCCGTTGGTCATCCAATTTCGCATAACTATATTCTATAATAGAACCTTCCCGAACTTGTGGAATCGTAAACTTTTTAACATATCGATTTTTGCTTAACTTGTCCGTCACAATATTATCTGGATTCAACTTAGTCTCCAACCACCTTCCATTTTCCAAGTTGTAACAAGACGCTTGCAAGTCTCTCATGACGATATCCGAACTATATGGAATCGCAATATCCGCAGCAGTATAGCCTTCCTTTTTAAAAATCTTGATGCGTTCATGTACTTTAAAAGTAGCATCGAAATTCCCCTCTCGATTCATTTCATAATCTAAAGATGCTTTTTCATATAAAATAACTGCCACTGCTTCAGGATCCTTGTCATAAAACGACATATCCTTTTCTTTTTGGCTAATTTTGCCAAATTCTGTTTTGGGTTCTGCTGCTTTTTGCGCAATAGCGTTAGTGATGGTCAAAAAGCAAATGACCATGAAGACGCAATGTTTTGGTTTTTTCATTCAGAAAAAGGTTTAGTGCGTTTTAGAAATAGTGAATCGTTTATAAAGAATCGTTTTTAGAGGTTCATTTGACAAAGTTAATATTTATTTTTTTTCTATCCAAATGAAATTACTTTTTTTTTAAATTATAGTTTGATTTTTATATGAGCAAAACGGAGCCTACGGTTGCGGCAAACGCAATAGCAACACCACAAAAAGTTGTTCAGGATGCAGCAACGGAACAAAAAATTGTCGAAAATGACCACGATATATTTTTACGTGGATTATTGAGTATTATGGTTTTAAGTCATTAGACAAAATTAAACGCACAACTTGACGCAAGTTGCAAACTTGCGTCAAGTTATAACTATTTGATAATCAATATTTTAAATCATTTTAGTTCGTATCATTTTAATTTGTCCAAGCACTTAGTGTTAAAAAAACTAAAATATGTATTACCGCCGCCGATTCAAGGATACGCCAACTTGGATACTTTAAAAGCCGTTCCCGAAACCCATGTGGATAGCAAAATGCGTTATATGGCATCCGATTGTATCTACGAATGCGAAATGGATATGTCGCAATTGCCCCAAAACAGCTTTTCTAAGCGCAAAGTACCGCAAATTCGGTTTGTTTTTTTGATGCAAGGCAAAAGTGGCACACCCAGCGAGCCTGTGGATTTCCAAATCGAAGATTACCGTAAGGCGATTGGGAGTAGAGATTTAAAAAATTGGAATTCGGATTAACTGGGATGTTTCATTTTTAGGTTACACTTTGGGAATACATTGGGATACGAATGGGTGTACGGATTTCACGGATTTCACCGATTCGTACGGATTTTTTTTGTTTTTTGCTTGGGTTTCGAGCAGGAATTCGAAAAAAATCCGTACGAATCGGTGAAATCCGTGAAATCCGTACATCCGTTCGTATCCCCATTTGTAACCTACTTTTCGCACGGAATGAAATATCCCGATTAAATCGGATTTTTTTTGGATTAAATGGGATTGATTTTTTTAGGATTTTTAGGATTGGAATCTGTTCCATCTGTGATGAAAAGTATTTTTGTCCCGTACTGAGCATTAGAATACTGCAAATCCTAAAAATCCTAAAAAAATCAATCCCATTTAATCCCCAAAAAAATCCGATTTAATCCTAATTCCAGCGTATCACACAACTTAGTTCAAAAAAGCATCATGTTTTTTTAATGTTATATAATAAATACCGAACCTTTATTCAAAACAACCGTAAAAAAGGTGTAAATGGTTTTTGTAGGGGCAGAAACCATGTCACTAATTCAGCAAAACGCTGCACTCAATTAGTCAAAACGTTCATGTCTATATAATTTTTTTTCCATTTTTTCCATCAAATAAACCGTCTATTAAAAACTAAGCACACTTTTTGTGTGGAGGGTTTTTACATGAGATGCTTTTATCATTTTTCCGATTGTTGTTTTAATTAAAATTTTCAACTTTTTATAGGAACGAACGTTCCGAAATCCAAAAAAAAGAGTAATTTCGTGTAACAAAGAGTTGAGACTATCAGTGAACACCCGTTTTTTAAATGCAAAATTAAGGAATATAAATTTTTTTATACGTTTTAGAAACTTATAAAGGTCTCTTGGACGCGCATTTGTTTTAAATTCGGCTCAACAAAAATGAATATAGGAATCGTTTTTTTTAAAATTAAAACAAACCATCGCCGACGCGCAATACTATGATTTACTGCCCTAAATGTCAAACGCAACTCGTTGAGAGTGCGAATTTCTGTCACCATTGCGGCAATCGAGTGGATAATGCAGTATCATTCTGCCCGAAGTGTCAAAAACGGAATCCTGTGGATACGTCGCGTTGTTATAATTGCGACCATCCGCTTAAAACATTGGATTTGAACGATTTAAATATGCCTCGTCCTTATTTAGTGTTGACGTTGAACGATGCCGACATCTTGGAAGATGAATTGAAATCCATGTTTTTCAGGGTCATGCGCGAGCAGATTGAACCGTTGAATCCTGAAAAATATACGCAGTATTTAGAAATGTTTTATACGAAGAATTTCAATAAAACAGTGGATAGGCGTACGCAACAGTTAGCTGAACTGACGGTGGAAAATCATGTCGAAGGCAATTACCTTTCCGCGACGAAGCTGGAAAAGCAATTGGAATATGAAATGGAAGGTTTAGCCCAATACCATATTATTCACAATTGTCCAGAATTGCTGTCGTTTAAGTTGCCGAAGCAGATTTTGAAATATGAATCCGCTAGTTCGGCGACGATTGCTTCTAAAAAGGTGTCTTTGCGCGAGATGATTGCGGATTATTTGGATTTAGGGAGTGAAAGATTGCGGGTTTACCACGATTTTATCAAAATGCCTGAGCAAAAATTAAAAAATGCAACTTTAAGTTTTTTGCAGGCGGGCAATAAGGAAATGATTTATTTTATATGTGATTTAAGTTTATTAGGAAATTGTCGAGATGGCTTTGCGATGACGGAATTTGGGATTTACTGGAAGCCGCCGATGGATAAACCGAAACGCATTTTTTACCATCAATTGCAGAAAATTGAGCGAAAACGCAATTATTTGAGTATTAATGGTCATTTTTTTAACGTCAATCCCAGTATGAACGTGAAAATGATGATGCTTTTGAACAAACTGCGCCGTATTTATACATAATATTGAATTCGGAATGAATGAAAAATAGGAATTAAGAACGGAACATAAAAAATTACGATACGAATTGGAACGCGGATGACGCGGAGTTTGCGAATTTACGCGGATTTTTTTGGAATTCATGCTGGATTTTAAGCATGAATTCCAAAAAAATCGGGATGTTTCATTTTTAGGTTACACTTTTGGATACATTATGATACGAATGGATGTACGGATTTTACAGATTTCACAGATTAATACGGATTTTTTTTTTATTTTTGCCTAAAACCAAGCATTGGGGTTAAAAAAATCCGTATTAATCCGTGAAATCTGTAAAATCCGTACATCTATTCGTATCATAATGTATCCCAAAGTGTAACCTACTTTTCGCACGGAATGAAACATCCCAAAATATCCGTCCATTTTTCTTCTGCGCAAAGTTTTCCAAAAACGCGCAAACGCCCGACGCAAGACTATTTGTGAAAATTCGTGTAATTCGGGGCAAAATTGTTTTCCACGTCCATTAGTTCTTTCATTCTAAAAAAATCCAATTACTTTTGCATCGAATCGTTGGCTTACCCCTTGATTCAAATCGAAACCATTAATTATCAATACCTTATGAAAAAAGCCTTATTCATAGACCGCGATGGCACGCTCATCGTAGAACCGCCTATTGATTTCCAAATCGATTCGCTTCAAAAACTCAGTTTTATCCCCAAAGTCTTTCGTTTTTTGGGCAAAATCGCCCGCGAAATGGATTACGAATTGGTGATGGTAACGAATCAAGATGGGCTTGGAACCGCTTCGTTTCCCGAAGCCGATTTCCACCCGCCGCACCAAAAAATGTTAGAAGCCTTTGAAAATGAAGGCATTACATTTCATGAAATCATCATTGACCGAACTTTTGAAAGCGAAAACGCGCCGACACGCAAACCGCGTACAGGCTTATTGACGCATTACATGAAAGGCGATTATGATTTAAAAAACTCGTTCACGATTGGCGACCGCATAACCGATGTTGAATTAGCTAAAAATTTGGGTGCAAAAGGCATTTTTTTCCATACCAATGAATCATTGTTAAAACCTAAAAATCTTTCAACTCATTGTGTATTAACAACTTGCGATTGGGAACAAATTTACAATTACTTAAAAAACCCGCCTCGAACGGCTATAATTCGCCGCACGACGAA
The DNA here is from genome assembly GCA_039795795.1 of Bacteroidota bacterium. Lineage (GTDB taxonomy): Bacteria > Bacteroidota > Bacteroidia > Chitinophagales > Saprospiraceae > JAAFJT01. Next base: position 7,727 of record JBDKKX010000228.1, read on the forward strand.
AGAAACTGATATTCAAATTGAATTAAATTTGGATGGCACAGGCAAGGCAGATAATCAAACAGGACTTGGTTTTTTTGACCACATGTTAGACCAATTAGCGCGGCATTCGGGTTGCAATTTAAAGGTGCATGTCGAAGGTGATTTGCATATCGACGAGCATCACACGATTGAAGACACGGCTTTGGCACTGGGGGAAGCGTTCAAAAAGGCATTGGGCGACAAGGCGGGGATTGAAAGATATGGCTATTGCCTGCCGATGGACGATTGTTTGGCGCAAGTCGCGTTGGATTTTGGAGGCAGAAGCTGGTTGGTATTCGACGCGACCTTCAAACGAGAAATGATTGGCAAAATGCCGACCGAAATGTTTTATCATTTTTTCAAATCTTTTTGCGACGCGGCGGCGTGTAATCTGAATGTGCAAGCATCGGGGACGAATGAACATCATAAAATTGAAGCGATTTTCAAGGCTTGGGCAAAATCCGTGAAAATGGCAGTGAAACGAGACCCTGTACATCGACAATTGCCTTCAACGAAAGGAGTCCTTTAATTTTCCCGCAAATTTCGCGGATTGCTTCACAGATTTTCGCAGATTTTTTATTTTTTCCGTTAGAAATCGGGATGTTTCATTTTTAGGTTACACTTTGGGATACATTGGGATACGAATCGATGTCCGGATGGAACGGATTTCACGGATGCGGTACGGATTTTTTTTA
>JBDKKX010000229.1:0-8427 GCA_039795795.1 Bacteroidota bacterium
GATATAAAATCCGCTATGGAAGTAATCCGTTGTCTTTTACTGATAATAATCATTTTCCGCAACACCATCAGCCAAAGCGGTGCAAAAATGCAAGGACCTAAATAAATGGATAAAAAACTTAATCCAGTATTCGCTGCTCGCCCCACACTGCCAAAAAATGTCCAAGCAGTGCAATAGACAGCCAGCGATAGCGAATAAACGTAAGGATTCGAGACTAAACTCCTGCCCTGTTTGCCTTGTTTGTCTGCCCAATACGCAATCAAAAAAAGCAAAATAAAATAAGTGACGGAGGCTACAATGAAGATTCCAGTGGTTGTCATCATTTTTTGGAGGCTTAACCGCCCGATTTTTTGGTCAAAGAATAGCCTTCTTTCAACAAAATGTCTAAAATTTTATCTCTATGGTTGCCTTGAAGTAAGATTTCTCCTTCTTTGACACTGCCGCCGACGCTACATTTTGTTTTTAAAACTTTGCCCAATGCTTCTAAATCCTCTTTTTTCCCCACAAAATCGCGGATAGCAGTGACTTCTTTATTGCCTTTGAGCTTATCTAAATGAATCCGCAACTTTTGTTTGGCGATTGGCAACGTATCGGGTTCTGTTTCGGATTCGGTCTGATACTCAAAATCTGGATTCGTGGAATAGACAATGCCTACTCGATTTTTTTTATTTTTACTCATTGTTTTAAAATTATCCATTTGCTACTTGATTTTGCTCCGAATTACATGAATTATTGAGGATTTTAGGTTACACTTTGGAATACATTGGAATACGAATGGATGTACGGATTTCACGGATTTCACCGATTTGTACGGATTTTTTTTTGTCCTTCCGTAGGAAACTTAGATTCCTACGGAAGGACAAGAAAAATCTGTACATCTATTCGTATCACAATTAGTAACCTACTTTTCGCGCCCAATGAAACATCCCAATTAGGTTTGTGAAAATTTGTGTAATTCGTGGCAAAATAACCTTTCATAAGTGCAAAGATACAAATCTTTACAAAATCAGTTCACTTTGAATATAATTTTAGCTCAAAAGCTATATCGGAATTTTATTTCATATAAATTCATTTTAAAGTATTTTATTTTAAATAAATGTCATTTTTTTAATAAAAATGCTGAATTAAAAATAAATCCAAAAAAACTTGCACAACTAAAAATTCTAACGGATATTTGCGCATCAATTCAGTCGAATTGTTTTTATACAGACGAGGGGGAGAGACAGGCTCGACGAACCTTCGGCAACCGTCCAAAGCGGAATACGGTGCCAAATCCTGCCAATTTGTTTGGAAATATAAAAACAAAAGGATCGCTTATGCAAACCGTTTTTGTGACTTACGCGACCGATGCAATGAAATCGGTATCTTCTATGCCCCTTTCTTCCTTGGCAAATCATGTATCCGTGATTGCTTGCTGCTGCTGTTGTCTTTGCTGTTGTTGTTGTTAATTGAATTCCTCCAATCGGTTTCATTAACTACAAGTTCGCTTATCTGCGGCTTTAAAGCCGACGTTATGATAGGCTTATTTTAACAATGAATTCATTATAAATAATTTACAAATTTAAAATATTTATAATAACAAAATAACAATTCGATTTCATCCTTTTTTTTTAACATAAAAAATTCAATAAAATGTCACTTAGACTTGGCGATATCGCGCCCGACTTTTCGGCGCAAACTACACAAGGCAACATTCATTTCCATGAATGGTTGGGCAAATCGTGGGGCTTATTATTCTCCCATCCTGCCGATTTTACGCCAGTTTGTACAACAGAGTTGGGCAAAACGGCATTGTTAAACGGCGAATTTGCAAAACGCAATGTCAAAGTCATCGCAGTTTCGGTGGATGATTTGGATTCGCACCATCGTTGGTTGCCCGACATCAAAGATGTGACGGGCAATGAGGTTAATTTCCCAATTATTGCCGACGAACATCGTAAAGTGGCGCATTTATACGATATGATTCACCCCAATGCTTCTGAAAAAGCAACCGTTCGGTCGGTTTTTGTTATCGGACCCGATAAAAAAATCAAATTAACGTTGACTTATCCCGCTTCGACTGGACGCAACTTTTTGGAAATCTTACGCGTAATCGATTCTTTACAATTGACCGCAGATTATAGTGTTGCGACTCCTGCGGATTGGAAGCATGGAGAAGATGTTATCGTCGTGCCTTCGATAAAAACAGAAGACATTCCTGCAAAATTCCCGAAAGGGCATAAAGTCGTGAAACCGTATTTGCGTACGACTCCGCAACCGAATCTCTGAGAGACATGGAAACGATTTTGCCACGAATTACACGAATTATTCGTGCAAATTCGTGTAATTCGGGGCAAAATGGGGTATATTCCCCTAAAATGATTTTAAAATTGCGCCGATTTTTGAAAATTGGTGCAATTTTAACCTTTTTTAGCAATAAATATATTAAAATATTTTCATTTATTAATGCAACTTTTTCAATCAAAAAAGCCCTTTGCGTTAGAATCTGGCGCAGTATTGCCAGAAATCGAACTCGCTTATCATACTTACGGCAAATTAAATACGCGTAAAAGCAATGTTGTATGGATATTTCATGCCTTAACTGCTAATTCGGATGCTGGCGACTGGTGGTCAGGACTTGTGGGCGAAGGACGAATGTTTGACCCTAAACAATATTATATTGTCTGTGCGAACATGTTGGGTTCTCATTACGGTTCCACTGCGCCGACGAGCAAAAATCCACAAACTGGAAAACCTTATCGGGAAGCATTCCCAGTGATAACGGTTCGAGATGTGGTGAAAAGTCATCAATTGTTGGCGAAACAGTTGGGGTTGAAAGGCGCGTATCTGGGCATTGGCGGTTCGATGGGCGGACAACAAGCGTTAGAATGGGCGATTGAAGAACCAAATTTTTTTGATAATGTTGCCGTTATCGCTTGTGGCGCGAAACAATCGGCTTGGGGAGTCGCCTTGAACGAAGCGCAACGCATGGCGATTGAAGCAGACCCAACTTTGCACACGGACGCACCTGACGCAGGCGCAAAAGGCATGTCGGCAGCGCGTGCAATGGGCATGGTTTCTTACCGAACGTATGAATCGTTCAATTTACAGCAACAAGATTCGGATGAAAAATTAACCGATTTTCGGGCAGCAAGCTATCAGCAACATCAAGGCTTGAAACTTTGCAAACGTTTTAATGCTTGGTCTTATCTTTCTCTGACGAAAACGATGGATAGTCACAATGTTGGACGCGGGCGCGGCGGGGCTGTAACCGCCTTGAATAAAATTATTTGCAATACATTAATCGTTGGAATAGAATCCGATTTATTATTTCCAGTTTCAGAACAAGCGTATTTAGCGGCGCACATAGTCGGCGCGCAATTTGAAATGATACCCTCTCGTTACGGGCATGACGGCTTTTTAATTGAATATGAAAAATTAACAAAACTTTTACGCATCTTTTTAAAACAGCCTTTACCCGTACGACAAGCCAGCGTGTTATGTTAAATGAAAGGTGCGTAGCACCGCAACTTTTGTAGCATCGAATTTGTGAAAATCATATTTTAACATTATAAATTATTGTTTTTTAACGCCTACCCCTTGACAGGTATGTTTAAAAAGACTATCTTTGAATTATGATTGAAAATAATTCAATTGCTACCCTCTATTTGTTCATTTTCGCAAAAAAGCAGGAAAAAACCAATGAAAAAGAAAATCTTAATTGAAGAACCATGCTGTTTATAAATTGTGTCCTTCTGATGAAACGTCAGCACTTCTATTGTCTGACGTTTTTTCTATTTGTAGCCTATTGAATTGCTTAGGACGGTTGTAAAGGCGGCAAATTTTCTTTTTCCCATTGTTCAAACCTGTCTAAATCTTTTGAAATGATTTGCAAAGTATAGCGAATCACAGCCACATCATCTAAATAGCCTATTCCCAAAATAAAATCTGGAATCGCATCCGTCGGCGCGATGAAATACAATAAGGCAGCAATTACGCTTGCAGCACTTTGCCAAGGCATTTTATAATGTCCGCGCAAATAAGTTTCCAACAAACGCGTCAACGTTTTCACATTTTCAGCCAAATCGCTCAACGGTTCAATGTCTAACGTTTTCAGTTTATTCATTGCTTTCTCAATGAGTTGCCGAATTTTATGTGGTTTGCCCGCATATTTTTCCGCTTTTCTTTTGTCTTCTTCGTAATGTGGATTCTCCATGATGGTTCAATTTTCTTTTGAAAACAAAAAAATGGGTTATAAAGTTCGTTTTAGGTGTTTTTTTTCGACGATGTGGCGTAAAAGCTACAAAATATTTTTTCATATCGCTTAACTTTGCCCAATACAAATGATTGTTCGTTTTATGGATTATAATCCATTGATATACAATATTTTATTGATAAAATTAATACTTTGAACTAAAATTAAATTCAAGATGATGTTATTAGAATTTTTAAATTTGAATTTTAACACGGATACTCAAATTGGATTGAGTTTGGGCAGTGTTCTGGCAATTGTGTGCAGCATGAAACGAAATCATTCTATTCTTTGGGCAATTATTCATGCTTTTTTGGGTTGGATTTATGTCGTTTATTATGTGCTCACCCGTTAGAATTAGGATTAAATGGGATTTTTTTGGGATTAAATAGGATTGATTTTTAGAATTTGTAGGATTTTTCTCAGTACGGGACAAAAAAAAATTACGGTACGAATTGGAACACGGATAACGCGGATTTTACGAATTTACGCGGATTTTTTTGGATTTTATGCTGAATTTTCAGCATAAAATCCAAAAAAATCCGCGTAAATTCGTAAAATCCGTGTCCTCCGTGTTTCCATTCGCTCTACACCTTTTTTGTCCCGTACTAAGAAAAATCCTACAAATTCTAAAAATCAATCCTATTTAATCCCAAAAAAATCCCATTTAATCCCAATTCTAACGCTCTTTTTCGCGCCAAGCGTGAACCATTAAAACAATTCGACTATAACTATTCAAGCCTTCTTTAACCCCTTGTGATTTTAAATATTTTTCATATATAAAACTCGTATCAAACCATTCTGGATACAATTTTGAATTTGCATTCATCGCATCCAAATCTTGACGCACCGTTTCAAGCAACGTTTTGCGAAAAGCATCATATTGAATTGGGTTTTGCCGTTTATAATTACTCGCAATATAACGGTAATAATTGATATAACCAGCATACTGAACATATAAACTATTTGATTTCCTGCAACTTAAATATGCCAAAAAATTGCAAGTACCTTCATCTGCCCACCCGTATCCATGTGATAATTCATGCGCCAATGTAAACGGTTTATCTAACGGATGTAAAGAATTATCCATATTACATTCGCCTGCCCAAGGCCAGTAAACGCCCGTCGCACCAAATCGACGTAAAATGCCATTGGGTTTCAAAGAACGACCTCTTAGTTTGCCCCCTGCTGGAAATTGATATTCGTTTAAAAGTTTCGTAACATCTTGCCGAATTTGTCCTTCTAAATCTTCTGGAAACGTACATTTCTTTTTATAATCTATTGAATTTGAATCTATTACAGGATTTGAGATTTTCATTTTTAAATCTATCATTTCAGCTGCAGCCCTTTCTAACTCCTGTCGTAATTGCAAACTATCTATTTTTTGAATTTTCAACCCAATCTGTTTTGTAAACAAAGGACGACTATAATTGAATCCCCATAAAAAATAGAATCCAATCACCAAAATTCCGACCCCTGACAATAATTTATGCATAAAATCTTTTCGTTTTTGAATCGTCGGCACGTTTTTTTGAGTCCATATTCGGATTAAACGATATACAAAAAAGAGAATGCCTATCCAAAAAAGATGAAATAAGGGTATCGGCGAATAAGCAAAACTTATATCCCAAAACTTGCGTATCAATGGGTATAAACCGCGACTATATAATTTTTCAACTGAGTCTGGAAACGCATCTGCTATCATTTTTAACAAAATGCTGAAAATGCCCAGGAATACCCAAATCCAGCGACGCACGATAAAAAAACGATTGTTCAATATATTATTTTCCAAAATCAATTTATTTAAAATTTTATTTCAATATGAAGGTTCAAAAATTCCTTTTTCTGAGTGCTTTGGCACTAACAGGATGCCAAAAAAAACAAAATAAACCGACACATGTTGCCAATCCATTCGACACAACCCGTTTTAATACGCAGGCGTTGAGTGCGGAAGATAAAACTATTTTGGCAAAAGCATCAGGTAAAACCGCACAACCCGTTACGACTCAACAAGTTATAGAACGTTTTGAAAATGCCAAAGACCGTTTACATATTTTTTGTTTTTGGAATCTACTCAACGAAAATAGTATGAAAACCGCACAAGCATTGAGTGAAACGGTTGCGGATTTTGATACCAATCGGGTTAAGACCATTTATATTAATATGCCCGGTTTGCAAAAAATGGAAGATATTAATTTGTTCATTCGCGAACATCAATTGACGGGCGAAACCTTGATTTTGGAAAAAGGCGACGTTTCTTTTTTGAAAAAATATGTTAAATCTGATGCACCAATAACGAGTTTACCCGTTTTATTGTTGGTGAACAAATCGAATGAAGTTTTGTTTCAGTACCAGCAGGCTTTCGATGCGAAAGAATTAAAAGCGTTGGTTGAACCCTTAGTGAATCATGGCTAATGATAAATTATAAAGGATGAATTAATTGGTAATCAAACACTTATAAATTCATCCTTTATAATTCATCATTCATCCTTACTTTTTTTATTTTTTTTGAACCAAACGATTTAATTCGTTGTTTAGGAAAGCAAATTCATAATTTTTTTAAATCTCATTTTTAAAATATTTCAAAATGGCATTTGAATTCACGGACGAAAACTTTGAAGAAACCGTCTTGAATAATGACGGAGTGGCAGTTGTTGACCTTTGGGCACCTTGGTGTGGTCCTTGTCGCCTCATCGGACCAATTATCGAACAATTAGCAGCAGAACATAAAGATGTGCTTATTGGCAAAATGAATGTGGATGATAATCCTGAAGTGCCTACGAATTTTAATGTTCGCGGCATTCCAACGATACTCTTTTTCAAAAATGGTCAATTGGTGGATAAGCAAGTCGGCGTGACGACCAAACAAGCGTTAGCTCAGAAAATTAAGCATGCGATGGCGCATCACGCTTAGTCCAATTGGTGCTAAAAAAATAAAACGTCGTAGTTGATGGATTCAACTGCGACGTTTTTGCTACAAATGTGCAACTCCTAACGGAGTTTTTTTAGATTTTTTAGACTAAAATCGACCACGCGGTGGTCTTCTATCGCCACCTCTATCATTTCTATCACCACCTCTATCTCTATCATTATTGGTGCGATGCCCGTCTCTACCCCCGTCAAAATCACGCGGCGGTCTTTTTTCCCCTTCATTTGAGTCTCCACCTGCCCCTTTCGGCGGCTGTGGCAACAAGATTTTGCGCGATAAACGCAATTTGCCTGTCTTTTTATCAATATCAATAATTTTGAAACGGATTTCATCCCCTTCTTTGAACGCATCTTCCACATTATCAATCCGACTCCACGACATTTCGCTCACATGCAGCAAACCACTTTTGCCCTTGAATCCCAAAAATACTCCATAAGGCATCACCGATTCCACAACGCCAACCTCCACATCGCCCACAGACGGCATATAAACAATTTTTCCAATTCGTGCCAAAGCTGCATCAATACTTTCTTTATTCGACGCAAAAACAGAAATTTGTCCTCTACCTTCAATTTCTTCAATATTAATGGTTGTACCCGTTTCGCGCTGCATTTCTTGAATGATTTTACCGCCCGGCCCGATAACCGCACCGATAAATTCTTTATCAATAATTACAACAGCGACTCGTGGCGCATGTGGTTTAAGGTCATCCGCAGGTTTTGAAATTGTCTTATTCATTTCATTTAAGATATGAAGACGACCTTCTTTCGCTTGCAACAACGCTTTTTCCAACATTTCGTAAGGCAAACCATCAATTTTAATATCCATTTGACAACCACAAATTCCTTTTTCTGTGCCTGTCACTTTGAAATCCATATCGCCTAATGCATCTTCATCCCCCAAAATGTCGGATAAAATTGCGGTTTTACCATTTTCCGCAATCATCCCCATCGCGATACCCGCAACATGAGACGGAATTTGAATCCCGCCATCCATCAATGCCAATGAACCCGCACAAACGGTCGCCATCGAAGACGAACCATTCGATTCCAAAATATCCGAAACCAAACGAATCGTATAAGCATTCGTCGGCAAAATTTTGCGCAAAGAACGTGCAGCCAAATTCGCATGACCCACTTCCCGACGACCAGGCGCACGTTGTGGTTTCACCTCGCCGACTGAAAATCCAGGGAAATTATAATGTAAAATGAATTTTTCAAACGACATTTCCATCGCTGTGTCGTTCATCAACTCGTCTAATTTTGTA
>JBDKKX010000230.1:0-8409 GCA_039795795.1 Bacteroidota bacterium
CGCAAGCCCCCTATCATTGGTCAAAATTTCAGCATTTTCAGGCATGAAACAACCATTTTTATTCATTTCATTCGGCGTTTTGCCCAATTTCTTGAAAAAATATTGCAAACGCTTCCACGTTTCCTCGTGGAAAACCATTTCAACGCCGAAATATTCCGCAATCGCTTTTTTAGTAATATCGTCTTTCGTCGCGCCGAGACCGCCCGTGACCAAAACTAAATCCGCTTTGCTCCATGCGTAATCCATCGCTTCGATGATATTCGGATGCACGTCGCCCACACTCGCTTTGCCCGCAATGCGAATGCCTTGTAAATTCAGTTGTTGCGCCATCCAAGCAGAATTCGTATCCGTGATTTGTCCGATGAGAATTTCATCGCCTACGGTTAGCAGATATGCCGTCATGATTTGGTGATTTTTTTTTTAAGATGGTGCAAATTTAACAAGTTTTGAAGAACCAAACGCACAAAAATACCAAAAAATTGAAGGCTGAAATGGAGAATGCGCTGGAATTGGGATTAAATGGGATTTTTTTGGGATTAAATGGGATTGATTTTTAGAATTTTCGGGATTAAAATCCCAAAAATCCTAAAAAATCAATCCTATTTAATCCCAAAAAAATCCCATTTAATCCCAATTCCAACGCATCCCATCTAATTATCGTTGTACTCGAACCTTATGAGTCGTCACTTGATTGCCCAATTGAACCCGAACCAAATAAATCCCATCTTGGAAAGGATTCAAATCCAATAAGTACGATTCATTATTAGAAGGCATTGCAGCCAACACTTTTTGCTCCAATTTGCGCCCCAACATATCCATAATATCAATCACAGGAGTCAAATGCGTCTCGGCGGCGGACGAAATACTCAAATTCATAACCCCAGTGGTCGGGTTTGGAAATAATTCAATCTGCGCTTCCAATGTTTTTGTAGGCATTTGCGCAGTTGTCCCCACTGTCGAAGGCAATTGAATGGCTGGAACAAACGGTGTTGCCTCCAAAGCCAAACCGAGTGCCGCCCGCAAAATATAACAAGTATAAGCATCCACCGATGTCGCCGTTGACGGATACACCTTTATATAATAAACCGTATTAGCAGCCCCATTCGTGTACGTAATACTCTCATTTGTAAACCCCGTGTTATTAGAAGTTGCCAACAAGGTCGTACCATTCGAACTATATAAGCCCAAAGCGTAATTATTCGCTAAATTTTTCAAAGAAACCGTAAAAGCTGCATTAGCGGTTGGAATGGTGCATTTAAACCAATCGCTATCCCCACTTGGCATCGTGCCGGGATGATTCGCACCAAGCGTCATCGTACGCGCCCCTGCAATCGTATTATTCGATGGATTGAGTTCATTCCCATCCACACAAGCCGCAGGCGTTGTAAAATTTGTAGCCGACCAACAGCTATTCGCACAAACCGCACGAACCTGCCATTGATACGTTGTGCTTGGAGACAATCCGTAAAACATAATGCCTGTACCCACAAGATTGGAAAAAGTCCACCAAGTTGTCATCGTGCTGGTTTTCAATTGCAATTCATATGTTGTGACCCCTGCAACGGCACTCCAACTCATGGTTACAGTACTTGGATTCACCGTCGGTGTCGTCAAACCAAGGACTGTACAACAAGTAGCTGTTGTGGTCGTTGTGAAAGGACGCGTCGTTGAATAAGGACAATTGGTTGCGCCATTGCTACAAACCGATTGTACTTCATATTGATAGGTTGTACCTGCGGTCAAAGAAGACAAAACGATACTATTCGTCGGGGTGGTTAAAGGCACCCAAGCCCCTGTCAAACCGACTCGGTAATGGACATTATAACTCGTTGCACCTGTAATTGCCGTCCAACCAATCGTTGCAGTGGCGGTGCCAATCGTTTCCGTGAAAACAGAGGGCGTGCCGCAACAAGTCGCTGCAGCCGTAGCTGTGGTGACAAAAAAACTTGCCGAATAAGGACAAAGCGTTGAACCATTGCTACATACAGATTTCACTTGAACCTCATAACTTGTACTCGCTATCAAATTGGTTAAATTCGCAACAGTACCTGTGGTCGGTATATCCGCGCTCCACGCCCCAGTGCCCGTCCGATAATGATAAAGGTAACTTGTCGCCCCCGATACTGCGCCCCATAAAACCGATGCCGTTGTCGCGGTCGGTGTCCCAGAAACTGCCAATCCCGTCGGCGTTCCACAACAAGCGGCAGTGGAACAAGAAGTCAAACAAGTTGCAGCAGCAACTTTTGCCCGAATTAAATTGCCCGGTTCCGTACCAAAACCATTGTTAAAATTGATACCTGTCGCAATCAAATGACAATAACTCATAATCGTTCCGCCATTTGTGGGCACAGGTCCTGGCGCACAACTGCCTTCTATCGCATAACAATTATCCAAAGCACCGCCCACCCAAGTAGCTGTTTTAGGCCAGCTGCACGATTGCGTATGTGGAGAACCTAAATTGTGTCCCGTCTCGTGGGTTAAAACTTCCACCGTCCAAGAAAAAGTAGGCACCGTAGCATAAGTCGGATTAATCTGGCTGTACGCATAACGATACGCCGTATTACACAAAGCATCCACATAAGCAACGCCACCGCCGCCACCCGAAGGCAGTGGTGCAATCAAATGATATAAATCGCCCGCCAAACCAGAACCAGCAGTACGGCGCGTTCTATATTCCGTCAAAGCCGTTGAAGTATTATTCGTCGTGTAACCATCTGCGGTTGTCCAAATATAGACTTGCGCCAAATTTGTCCGAATCCCTTCATTGACATACAACGTCGCAAAATTATTATAAGCACCTGTTATATAAGTAGCTGTTGTTGTCACATTATTACCCAACTTAACATGTAACGGATTGGTGACTTCCCAACCCACACGAACACATTTAGCTTCATTCACAGCTATAAGTTGCGCACTTAAAGCAGATTGTGCTTGTTTTCCATAACCTTTTACCGTTTCTGCATTGCAATTAAACGAAAAAGGCACTAACCAATCTTTGTCCGAATAGACAATATAATCTTGTACATTGTTATCAACCGTCAATTTTCCAAAATTGATGTTGCCATGCTCGGGCGTTGAAAGGATACCATTGATTTCATTTTCAAACAAATTGACGGAAACAACCGTATTCGCATCATTGGAAACAATGCCCCGATAAAATCGACCCGCCTTAAAAGGCAATGCTTGCCCAGATTGGTCTGAAAGAATGAAATCTTCTGCCAATGCTTCCACTCGAACCACATCCACCAGAATTTGCTGGTTTTGAAACGGAATCGACAGCTGCATTGCCGCCAAATTGCGCGCATACAAACGATTGATTTCTGCATCAGGCGATACTGCAAAAGTAGCGTTTTTTAATGATTTGGAAATGGTACTCGCCGACGTAGGCGCGCTTTGCTTTACAGAAAAAGGATTAATGAGTTGAAAATCAAGGGTTTGTTTTGCCGTAACCACTTGCTGTGCAACGGGTCTAAGGGTTTGTGCCATCGCCTCAGACACCAAACTGGTGGAGGCAATGCACAAAGCGCAACCTAAAAACATACGTTTTACATGTAAATACTTCATGTAATAATTGGGGGATTTGGATTAAAAAATAAATGAACTGATGCGGTCGATAAACGCAAATTACAGATCAATACACTAAATTGGGTATAATAAAAGCCAAAGATGGCTTATGATTAGATGGTTTGTTAATAAATTTGTTTTTTTAAAATAAGAATGAATTTTATGAATAAATATGGATACTTTAAATCTGGTACAAATCTAAAAAGATTCTATCAGAATAAAAAAATTATTTTTGACTATTATTTAATTTTTAATTTTATTATATTTAAAAATACAATATTAAATTTTAATTTATATTTTTTTTAAATTTTGATACGTTGGAATTCGGATTAAATGGGATTTTTTTTTAGGATACATTGGGATACGAATGGATGTACGGATTTCACGGATTTCACCGATTGGTACGGATTTGTTTATTTTTTTGCTTAAAATCAAGCATTTGCTCCAAAAAAAAATCTGTACGAATCGGTGAAATCCGTGAAATCCGTACATCCATTCGTATCCCAATGTATCCTAAAAAAAAATCCTAAAAAAATCCTAAAAATCAATCTTATTTAATCCCAAAAAAATCCCATTTAATCCGAATTCCAACGCGCCCACCTAACGCACGGTCCTACCTTTCCATTCATATTTTTTCTTAAATTGAACGGCTGTACCAACGATTACAATATACAAAATATGATAAATTTCAGATTTATAAAACCTTGACATTAAATCTTTTCTATCAAAAAAAGCAGCTATTGTGTTTAAAAAATAAAAATCAACCATCGTTTTCACTAAGAGTTGAATACTAAAAATCAGCCAAAAAGACCGTCCCCAAAAACATAACAAGCCACTTCCAACAATATTCAAACTCAAAAACAGGCTTGTCGCCAATTGCACAATCGTCTCCATCCTCGTATAAGTGGAAGATTTCGATGCCCAGCGCATCCGTTGATTCAGAAAAGCACGAATCGACGGTTTCGGCAAGGTTAAAACCGTCGCATGTTTATTTTTAAGAAAACCAATTTCATTCGGATACAAATGCGCAATTTTTTCCATCAACAACATATCATCTCCAGATGCTTGATGCGTAATCCCTTCAAAACCATGCACTTCGTGAAAAACCGCTTTGCTATAAGCAAAATTAGCCCCATTCGCCATCAAGGTAAATTGTCCTTGAATGCCCGCGCCTGTCACACCCATCATCCCAATAAAATCCAACGATTGAAAACGTTGAAAATCATTGAGTTCCGTATCAAAACGGACAGGCGCGGCAATACATTGGACAGATTTCGTTTCATAAAATTGTGCAATATGAAATAGCCATTTTTCAGGCACACGGCAATCGCCATCCGTCGTGACGATTAAATCCCCTTTCGCAACTTCAACCCCTAATTGAATGGCATATTTTTTAAACGCAGGCGATGCAGGCGGTGGATAATCTTTCAATTGCAATAAGCGAAGGTTTTTAAACCATTGATTATCAATCACTTGTTGAACAATTTGAGGCGTTTCATCCGTAGAAAAATCGTCCAAAACAAGGATTTCCAACAAATGTTGCGGATAATTATTTTGCAAAATCGTTTTTAGACAATTTAAAATATGGTCTGCTTCGTTGCGGACAGGAATCAAAACCGTGATAGCCGTGATTGGAAGGTACGAGTCATTCGGAGTAGGCGCGGTCGGCAATTGTTTCCAAAAATACACGTATCGCAACACAAAACCACTATAAAGCATGGATAAACAAATACTTACGCAATTATAAAAATTCATAAATGGGTCGCCTTATTTTATTTTAAAAATCGCCGTTTTAACCCGTTTGCCTCTGCCCTCCGCGTCGGTCAAAATCATTTTTTGGGCTTGCGGGTGTTCAAAAACTTGCTGCATATTCAAAACCGCACCCGCAGGCACTTTATTTTTTTTCAATAAATCCAACACCGTAGCAGCATCCAAATCCTGCATTTTAGCGCGCAAAATTGCCATCATTTCCACCCGATTTTGTACCCGTAAAACATTGTTTTTAAAACGTTCATCATAATATAAATCATTATCATTCAATACTTTACATAACAATTGCCATTGCTTTTCCGTACCCACCGCCAAGACAATATCCGTCCCATTCTTCAACGAAACAATATCGCCATACGGTGCAATATTTGGATGTTCCGACCCAATCCGTTGAGGAATTTTGTCCGCCATCAACCAATTTGTCGCCTGATTCGCCAGCGACGCAACCGCCGATTCATACAACGAAACCGTGACCGTACTGCCTTTGCCCGTCCGAGTGCGTTCCAAAAGTGCCGTCAAAATCCCCGCTTTCAACTGATGCGCCGCCAAAAGGTCAATCAAAGCCACAGGCATTTTCACAGGTGCGCGCCCGCGTTCGCCCGACATGTACATAAAACCCGTCTCCGCCTGCAACACCACATCGAACGCAGGCAAATCATCGTCTTCCTCGAAGCCATGAATCGACGCATAAATCAAGGTAGGATTCAAAGCACGCAACGTTTCGGCATCCATACCAAGCGCGATTGCTGATGATTTTTTAAAATTCGCAACCACAATATCTGCATTTTTGACAAGATGCAATACTTTTTCTTTATCCGTATCTAATTGCAAATCAAGAAAATAATGCGTTTTGCCATAATTCACTGCATGAAAATAAGCCGAATCCAATGCTGTTGGCGATTCAGACGGCAGTTTCCAAGAACGGGTTACATCGCCCCCCGTTTTTTTATTTTCGATTTTAAGGACTTCCGCGCCCAATTCCGCGAAAAACATACCGACAGCAGGTCCCGCAAGAACACTCGCTAATTCTATGACTTTTAGATTTTTAAATATATCCATTTTATTAAATTTAATCTTATTTGATGCGGAATGAAGAAAAAAAAAGAAGGCATCCTTGAACCTTCTTTTCCTTAAATTCCAATTCCCAAAAAAGCTACTATAAACAAAGATAAATCTTTTCAAGCTCAACGCACGCACTTTTCAAAATTGTATTCAAAAAAAAACGATTAAAATTTGTTGGTTTGGAATAGAACGTTGTATCTTTGATGTCAATTCTGACTTATTGTGATTTGTACACTAATTGAAATTGCTACGAATCCGTTTAAAATTCAATTTTTGGCATATTTGTCGTAACCTACTAACTCAATCGCCGTCTCACAAATAAGGTCATATCCTAAAAAACATTTATTCAATAAATTTTTTTGAACAGTATCCAAATAGAAATAATATTTTGCAAATTAATTGTCTTAGTTTAATATGAAAACAATCGAATCGAAGGCATCATTACCAAACGTTCTCTCTATGACTCCCGCAGACAAGAAAAATACAAAAATCGTTGCCACAGTGGGTCCCGCATCGCGTGCGTACACCACTTTATTGGAGTTGGCAAAAGCTGGCGTGAATATTTTCCGCCTTAATTTTTCACACGGTGACCATGCCGTTCATCTTGAAACCATACAAAATATTAATTATATCAATGAAAAGTATGGGCTGCATATTGGCATTTTGGCGGATTTGCAGGGTCCGAAATTGCGGGTGGGCATGATTGAAAATAATGCGCTCGAACTCAATCCGGGTGATATCGTTACTTTCGTGAACGAGGAATGTATCGGCACGAAGGAAAAAATATATATGAGTTATAAGGATTTCGCTAAAGATGTGACGATTGGGGAACGCATCTTATTGGATGATGGGAAATTCGTTTTTGAAGTCGTTGAAACGAATGGGAAGGATTTGGCGCGGATGAAGGTCATTTATGGGGGCATTTTGTCGAGCAAAAAAGGGGTGAATTTGCCAGATACGAAGACTTCTCTCCCGTGTTTGACTCCGAAAGATTTGGCGGATTTGGAATTTTTGCTTACGCAACCGTCCGTCAATTGGGTTGCCTTGTCGTTTGTGCGCAAAGCGGAAGATATTTATGATTTAAAATCGCGCTTGGAGAAGGCGAAACATCCTGCGTTGGTCATCGCTAAAATTGAAAAACCAGAAGCGATTGAAAATTTGGATTCGATTATCAAGGCATCGAATGGGATTATGGTGGCTCGTGGGGATTTGGGCGTTGAGTTTGCGATGGAGCGTTTGCCGATTTTGCAGAAGGAAATTGTGGCAAAATGTATTCAACGCGCTCGTCCTGTGATTGTGGCGACGCAGATGATGGAATCGATGATTCAGAATCCGAGTCCGACGCGGGCGGAAATTACGGATGTTGCGAATGCGGTGATTGATGGGACGGATGCGGTGATGCTTTCTGCGGAAACGGCGGCGGGGAAATATCCTGTCGAAACGGTGAAAGCGATGACGAAAATCATTTTGGAAGCGGAAAAATTGCCTGTTCGGTTCAAAAGACCTGAGTTACATCGGAAATCGGGTACTTTTTGTTCGGATGTGGTGTGCTTGAACGCGGCGAAAGTGGCGGAGGAATTGGAAGCAAAAGCGATTATTGGGTTTACGACTTCGGGTTATACGGCGTTTAAAGTGTCGAGTTATCGTCCGCATTCTTCGATTCATATTTTTTCGGGCAAACCGGAAATGTTGGCTACGTTGAATTTGGTTTGGGGGGTTAAATGTTATTATTATGATAAGTATTCGACGACGGATGAGACGATTTCGGATACGATTGAGATTTTGAAAATCAATGGTCGGTTGAAAAAAGGGGATTTGGCGGTGAATGTGGGCAGCATGCCTTTGCAGAAGAAGTTGAGAACCAATATGTTGAAGGTTTCTGTGGTGGATTAATAGACGGTTGGAATTGGGATTAAATGCTCACTTTTCGGCACAGATTGGACAGATTCGACGAGATTTCACAGATTTTTTTTGATTTTCAATGCTTAAAATCAAAAAAAATCTGTGAAATCT
>JBDKKX010000231.1:0-8399 GCA_039795795.1 Bacteroidota bacterium
ATTCGATGGAAAGTAGCTTTTCGGTTAACTCAACCTTCGTTTCTGATAAGGTAAAAAATGCTGCTTTTTCACCGCTTTTGCTCATATTATGAGCCATGTTGAGCAATAATGAAGTTTTTCCCATACCACTTGCCCCGCCTATGAGTATTACATTACCTTTGTCAAAATTGTGAATGATACCATCCAATTCTAAATAACCCGATGTAATTGTTTGAGGTTTTAGTAAAGCATTTGCAGTATCGGTAGTAGTAGAATTGTTACCAAACAATTTAGACATAGGCTTAATATAATTAAATTCTTTAATAAATTTAGATGTACAGTCATCGCAATTTTCTATAATAACAACATTTTCACGATTCGTTTTAGCATTAATCGTCCAATTATAAGAACCTGTAATCACAGTACGGTCATCTATGATGCAAAATTTATGATGCATTTTGATTCTATCACTACTTTCTGTAAGGTAAAGATAGATTTTAGAATCTAATTCAATTAATTTAATATATTTATTTAGCTGAAAATCATTGTTTTCATCAAATAATATAAGTTCAACCTTTACTCCTTTTTTAGCCATTGCTGTTAAAGTATTTAAGATTGCATCATTTGTGAAATAATACATAGCAACTTTAATTGAGTTTTTAGCTTCTTGCAGAGCTAATATTATTTCAGATTGTATATTATCAAAATAGGCATTTATTTGCATCAAATAAATTTTAAAATGAGTTACAAGATAATTTTAGTCCAAAGATACGCCGTTTTCATTTAAAATAAATAACAAATGTGTTTATTTTAAATTTTAATTACAAATTACACAATTATTTGATTATTAATATTTTATAAATAAAAAAGTGCTGCAAGTTTGCAACTTGCAGCACTTTTGTCATTCCGTAGGAACGTTATAATTCATTCTCATCGCCTACAAATTCTTCCTCATAATCCATATCCAAATCATCCAACAAGCCTTTCGCTTTATTCGCTTCATAGATAGATTTGGTCGTTACAAACAAGTTTTTGTACTCGCGCAAGCCTGTTCCCGAAGGAATCCGCTTGCCGACGACCTTACGCTGCCGCTAACGCAACTTATCAATCTTTTTGGATGAGTGGCAGGGCATTAATGGCATTGACCAGCAACCGTTCTCCTTCGGGGGTGTCGAAAATGGCAGGGTCATCGCCGCCAACCTGCACATACAGACCATCATGGATGCGCTCTGTGTACAGATACGGATTCAACTCAAATGCCGCAAAACCGCCTCGCTTTTCGAGTTCTTCTTGCGAAAAATAGTGCAGCCATCCTAACATTGTTTTATGAAGAACCTCATCATTGTCAAAATTGCGCTGATAGAGTTCTGTATTATCAATTTCACATTGCCCTCGCAAACAACTGGTATGACCGTTCAATAAACTCCGAAATAAATTTTTACGCTGCATTCCGTTCAGGAAAAGCCGCTCCCCATAGAGATGGATTCCGACGTTTTTTCCTTGCCGAATCAACAGGGATAAACGATTGGGAAAAGCATTATCAATCATAACCTCATTGGTAAAGCGACGTATTTTAGGAGTCAATGCTTTTAAAATCTGTTTATCCGCAAAAGTCGCTATATTAAAATATTGCTCTTTGCCATTACAGCCTTTATATCCTTCCGAGGGTAATGGAAACGGATAACTCGCTATCAAGGTTAACACCTCTTTGTAAGTATCTAAACTTAATAAAGGTTGATTTTTATAAACAATTACAATCATATTATTTTTTAAATTCTACGGATTTTGGGGGTCGAATTCAAAATTTTTAATATTCGTAATTTTGCTCGCACGAGAGTCTTGATTCAGAAACGCTACAAAAGGCTTTTCATAGGCATCGTAATTCAATTCTTTATTACGCGTGTACTTATCATGCACTACTGCCTCACTCGCCGCAAGGTCGGGGTCGTTTGAAATCTGAGTTCGGTATTCTAAATCCCAGAGGTATGCCCATCCTTTAAAACAATTTTCATCCCGACATTGACGAGCCACTAACTTATCATAAGCGTCCCGTGCATCGGATTTAAAAGTAGTTGCTCTTCGTTTAATCTGTTTGCGCACCTCGTCAACACTTCCTCTTTGTACTTCGGGTGTCCAAGTATTTTAAATAAATCCTCGAACTGCCAAATAACCATAACTCTTGTTGGAGAGGAATTTTAAAGCCGTTTCAAAGAGTGCTGTTTCTGCTAGGTTTTGAAAAGAGATTTTTACTTTTATTGCTGGCAAAGGTAAGCATAGTTTTCAAAAAAAAACAAATCTTTTACAGATAAAAATTGAATTTTTGTTTCCTACGGAATGACAAAGTACGGAAGGACAAAGTGCTGCAAGTTTGCAACTTGCAGCACTTTGTAGTCACTTAAATCGGACGCAACTATATATCCTGTTCCCGTTCTATGAAGGATTGCATTTTTTCATACACACTCCTTTGAGTGAGATAAAAAATCTCATACTTATCATAATCTGGTTTTTGGGTTTCGGGGCGAAGTTTAGCGAGTATTTTAGGCACCCCTTCTGTAAAATGCAAAAGGCAAACCGCCGTATATCCACAAGGCAAGCAATCACTTTCTGTGGTCAACTTGATATAGATTTTTTTTAAAATAACTTTTCCGTAGATGGACTGCTCAATTGTATGAAAAGGAAATAAAACATCAAAAATGGCATTTTTGGCAATATCATTGCTTACAGCTCTACAGTCAATCCAAATTTCATTCGGATTCAAATGGATTTTATCTAAGCTGCCTCGCTTTAAATTTTTACCACTTGGCAACTCCGAAAGCCTTAGTAAAGGGGAGTCTGAAAATAATTTATTTTCTGAATTTTGATTTGCAATCAAATCGTTTATGTTTTCAAACGTCATTTAAACTTATTTTAGATTATATTTAATAGATTTAAGGTAAAATTCAAATGATTTTTCAAGAGAAGATTTTGGCAGCGTTTCTGTTAGTTCGATAACACTGGGTGCGCCTTTGATGCTGATACGACTCGGTAAATCTATACCAAACACTTCTTTTACTAATTTACGAGCATCCTCAACTGAAATTTCTATTTTCGCCAAATTTGCAAATGAAGTTGCGGGCGCATTAATAATCGCTTCTAACTCCTTATCCCAACGACGATTAGGAGCAGTGAGTGCTAAATTTAATAAATCTTTAGGCATTCCACATTGTACACTGCCCTTAAAGGTAGGATTATCGGTCGCACTTTCTATGGCAAAAAGAGTGGCTACAATTGGATCGGTTGAGGTAGAGATACCATTCGCTATTGAATTAGGATTACCTGGATACAACCAATTATCCGTTTTTCTTCGTGTAACGCCTCGAAAAAGTGCTTTGATACCTTTTTGTTCTAATTCTGCCATAGGAGTCGTTTCATTAATACATTCTAAAAAAGCAATTAAATCGTCTATTGTTTTGATTGCGCCCAAAATGGCTCGACTCCCTTTCGGTTCGGTATTGAGTTTGCCTGTCGGTATTTGAGTCCCTTGAAGTAAAACAGGACTCGCATCATAAGCATACTTTTTACAAGTTCCACCACCCTTAATCAACCCATTAGAGAAGATATGGACGATTCCTCCCCAACCGATAATTTTCCGAGTCTTTCGTTTCGCCGTTTTGTCTAATTCGCTCAAGGCATTTGCCAAGCTTTGGAGGGAGGTGGCATCATTACACGACAGCAGAACGATATCTTTATTATCGTAGGCTCGATTGTCGGCAATCCATTTGGCTAAAGATTTGTGGGGAATCGTATTCCAAGAAGTCTCTTCAAAAATTTTAAAATCCGACCCGTCAAAATAAATCGTTAAATAGGCATAACCCTCTTTGGGGATTTGGGAAAGTCCTTTTTGAACAATAAGCAATTCGGTTGCTGTAAACTCGACCGCACGACTCGGCATTTGCTCTACATCTTTTCGGGTTTGCCCTGCTGCAATAAAGGGTTGGTTACAAAAAGCGAAAAGAGTTATGAATCGAAGTACATGAATGAATGAATGAATGAATGAGCTAACACATTAGGTGCTTTAATCATAAAAAAATGGTTTTGAAAATGAAAAATGTATTTTTATGTCCGCGCAAAGGTAAGCACGGTGCTCTAAAAAACAAACCTTTTACAGATAAAAATTGAATTTTTGTTTCCTACGGAATGACAAAGTGCTGCAAATTGTCCATTTGCAGCACTTTGTAGGTCTATTTCACATAAAATTTATCACAATTCATTGTTTTGCTTTTTTCAACTCGGCTTGATAGGCACGTGTATTGATTTTATCAATTTCCAAATCCTCTAAATATTTCACTGCATCTTTGTAATGAAGCATCAAATGTTCATAATTCCCTGCATCTTTAAATCGATCTATTTGGATTTTAAAAGCGGCTACAAAAGTTTTACTGGGAAAACGAACCCAACACCCCGAGGAAATCGCATAAAACAGCATCTTTGCATCTTGAATCGTTTCAAGAAACGCTAAAGTATCCTGTTTATCCAACAAAAATAAATCTTTGGCAATTCTTAAAAATGCCGCCCGATTGGGATCATTGGGATGTAATTGCTCCGCTTCACGGATTAAAAAAGGAAAATCTTTTTCTAAATTAGAATTTTTAAACATGTTTTTATAATGTATATGTAATTAATTGTAAAAAAATTATTTATTGATTCACATCTGGAAAAATACTTCCAATGTCATTTAGGTAAGCTTGGTCGAGCGTTTTTTGGATAATTACTTTAACGCCAAAGTATTTTCCAGAAATCATTCCCCCGTTTGGTAAAGCGGTAAAAGCAGCCTTATTACTGGTGAATACAAAATTGCCCGCAGATTGGATATCCTTAGTCGTCCAAGAAGCAGGAAACCAAGATTGTCCACTTTGAGGGATACCACTCGCATTGAGTGTCCCATTTTTGCTGGGATCTGAATGTCTAAGAATATAGCCCACTCGAACGCCATTTGCCCAGGTTTTAATAATCTTAAAATCCCAACCCATAGCTGCTAAATAATCTAAATTTCTCTGTCCGTGTCCTCCACTTTCCATTACAGCAGGTTCTAATGAAAGATGAGGATTTTTAGGTAACGGAAACTCACCTATATCAGAATGATCTACACGAGATAGGTCCGTTGTATAATAATAATAGCGCTGAACCGTAGATGTCGCGGTAGGCGCACCTGCTAACTTAGTACCTGTAAGTCCTTCCGCCCAATTTTTCCAATTTTGAAAAGTGGGCTTAGCAGAATTATCTAAGGCATTTAGTATGCTTTTATCTGTGGAATAAAAATTGTCAATAAATTTAGTTTGGGAAGTGGAAGTAAGTGCATTAAACCGATTTTTTAAAGTATTATTCCCAAAAGCGGTCAGACGAGTGGACATTTCTGTTGGCGTTTGGGAGATTGCAGCAGAAGCAATAGATAAACATAAACTTAGGCAAAGGGCAATCGGTCGAAAACCTATAAGTTTTTTCGGCTTGAATGAATGAATGAATGAATGAATGAATGAGCTAACACATTAGGTGCTTTAATCATAAAAAATGGTTTTGAAAATGAAAAATGTATTTTTATGTCCACGCAAAGGTAAGCACGGTGCTCTAAAAAACAAACCTTTTACAGATAAAAATTGATTTTTTATAAAAAAAGTGCTGCAAAATTTACACTTTGCAGCACTTTTGAATTTTTTTTGTGCGAAGAATCCCATCAAACGCTGTTCATGTCCCACTCCATTACGGAATCAATATTTTTCCATCAATTTCACCCGTAATTCGGTCAAAAGTTCCCCTAACAAATTTTTGCCTTTCCAAGCAGTTCTTGGCAATGTTTTTTTAGGACTCAATGTCAACCCAATGCCCCAACGGGTATCTTGAGTTGCCACCGCGAAACTGGTACCCTGAGTAGCAAATAACGCTTTTTGCAACTCAGGATGTTGTGTAAATTTGGCTTTCAAAACGTTGCGCATCCATTCTCCAACCATCATCGCATAAACACCCCGATAATAATAGCGAACTTGCCGACTTATTTGTTGATATTGGCTTATATCTTGTGTTTCCAGAATCAATTTCATCCGTTCCCTATCTCTAAATTGTTCGGCTTTGGCGTAAGCCAAATACTGGGAGGCAGAATTAAAAACCATCCCATCGATCTCTAATGGGCAAGGGTAACAGATAGCAAAAGGGCTCTTTTTTTCAGAAAAAAAAGTAAATTGTTCCTGTTTTTCGAGATAGGTTGAACTATAAAAACGAATGATAGCAGGATAAATACCGCCATCTTTGTCTGGTTTACTATCTTGATAGCCTCGAAAATAATTGTATTCATCAAATAAACTGACATAATTATGATCTGCCATGAAATGAAGTGCGCCTCCTCTGTAATGAGCATCTCGTTCCGCTTGAGAAAGGGTTTCATGGATCCGCTTTTTTTTCGCTCCAATATAATCCAAGGCTTGGTTAAATTGTTCTTTTGTAAGTTTTTTCATCACTTCCGACCAAGGCGTTTTGTTTAAGTCCTCGTGAGATTGAGCGAAATACTCCAATAACTCGGGCGTTAACACCTTCGGAAGCTTGTCGAATACATCCATCTTGATTTATATTTTAATGGTTAAATAATTTTTTTGCTTAGTAAGAAAACCGTTTCATAGATGCTAATAAATGGATTATCAATAAATTAGCATCTATGAAACTTACTTTCAAACTTATCGTCCTACTAATGGAATACCTAACTCTTCCAAAGTAACCTCTATATAAGGTTTTCCGTCTGTTTTGCTTTTAACAACAACTCCTATTCTTTTGAATTTACCTTCCTCTAAAAGCACTTCTTGCTGAATTTGTTGTGCTCGTGGTAGTCCAGGATGTCGTAAAACGCCCATCTTGCTGCCCCAATCGGAGATATCATCAATATCAATTCCATTTTTAGATTTGATTTTAAGCATTACATCTATCAACGAGTTCGTCAAATCTTTACCAACAATATAATTGTCAAAATCAGTTACAAGTTTTACATAGTCTGCATCTGCAATAAGAGTTCCAGTAGGAACTGCTTTGGATTTACCAAAAAACTCAAAAGGGGTGTCCGTCGTTTTGCTACAGGATTGGAATCCTTTTAAGGGAATTTCGATAGGTGCCGTAGAATGAAATAATTGCTTATATTGGTTCAAGGTGTAATTGCGACCTCTGAAAACCATGACATCTCTTTGTAATCGGGTTGTAGTTCTCAATCGAACCAATGCTTCTACTGTTGCCTCATAAGATGCTTTTCTATAAGCTGCTTCAATGGGGTCTTTGGCATCCCAAACAATTGCATTTGTGAGTAATACATCTTCAGGAGCAGGATAAATATTGCCTCGCATTGCCCATAAGAGGTAGTTGCCATTGCGCGTGTAACGGTTTAAAATAGTCATGTGAGCAATCGTAGCATTTCCCATATTCTGGAATAAACTATTGTTTCGTAGCAACAAATAACTATCTAAAAAATCAAAAAGTTTTACAGTAGGATCTTCAATAGGAGTAATGTGAGTAAGAAAATTTCGCTTAAGATTTAAATCATTGAAAAGTTTCCATGCGTCCAAATAACTGATATTATTAATAAGTTGTAAAGCATCTATATTGCCACTAAAATCCTTGATAAATTGAGATTTTGAGGCATTGTCCCAGTTTGCTTTTACTATTTTGTCCGCTAATAGACTAAAACCAGTACTTCGTAAAGCACTTACTGGATCACTACTCAATACAACCCGATTCACAGAAGGGGTTGTTCCAATTCCTTTTGGCACTGCGGCTCCTGTCAAGATTATTGTATTGCAAGTTTCAGTACTACACGCTTGAAATTGTTTGCATTTGCCATTGCCCAATAAATAACCATTGTCATATACAACCATTTCACCATCCCATGCGATTATTTTTCGAGTAGCTCGCTTTGCCGCAACATCTAAAGTAGCGAGTGCATTGGTTAATTTTTGAGTCGAAATAGAATCATTACAGGAGAGTAAAACAATTGTTCTGCCGTCATACACCCGATTATCTGCTATCCATTTTGCTAATGAAAGATTCGTCATGGGTTTCAGAACATTGTCTTCAAATACGTTGAAACCAGTATTGTCACCATGAATAGCAATGTAAGCATAGTTATCCTTCGGGATAAGTCGAAAGGCTTTCAAAATAATTGAATCTTCGGAAGCTATCAAACCCACAGAGCGACGAGGTGTTTCTGCTGCGTCGGGGTCCGTTTGACTCCATGAACTTAGTGGAAGTAGCAAACAAAAACTTAAAAAAATTACCCTAATTTGGGGAATGAATGAATGAATGAATGAATGAATGAATGAATGAATGAATGAATGAATGAATGAATGAATGAATGAATGAATGAATGAATGAATGAATGAATGAATGAATGAATGAATGAATGAATGAATGAA
>JBDKKX010000232.1:0-8375 GCA_039795795.1 Bacteroidota bacterium
TCCTAAAAAATCAATCTTATTTAATCCAAAAAAAATCCCATTTAATCCTAATTCCAACCCGCCTAATCTATCCGTCCCGCCTTAGCCTTCACTCCTGTTTTCAGCCAATTTCTTAAATCATCAAATGCTTTCCCCGTTTGCTGCGGCGTAAACGCACAATGCGCCTGCCCATTTGTGATTTTAACCGTCAAAAATTTATCCTTATTTTGTTGATGCACCATATTTTCAAAATTCGTCACCCCCAATTGCGGTGGAATCAATTGGTCATAAATCGTGTGCATCATCACAATCGGTTTACCAATTTTGCCCGTTCGGTCATATTTGCCAAAAATTTTATTCGCATCTGCGGTGGCTTCGAGCCGTTCGACTTTCTGATTGATTTCCCAATCATTCGGGAAACCGCTATACACCGTATTCGTATTATCGAAAGGGTTGCCACCCGATTTTTGCGCTACATCGCGCAAAACATTTTCGTTAAACAACAACGACATCGCTAAATCACTCAATTTTAAATCGAAATGATGCGCAAATTGTGCCGCCAAAACCGAATCTTTCATAAAACCGTCTTTTATTGCTTGCGATTTAGCACCAATCATACGCGGGTCAATGGCTTTGTAAGGCACATTTTTATCCATCACATTGGATAAGGACGGAACAATATTTGGAAATAGCACATTAAAAACAGCATATATTTCAAATTCTTTCCGACATTGCAAATACGGACGGCTTGCAAACGAGCACAATCCTAACGCACCTTGATAATTTTCATCAAAATTTTCCATCGTCGCTAACGCAACCCCACCGCCCATTGATTGACCCACCATAATTGTCGTATCAGGTTTGCCGTATTTTTTGACAAAGTGTTGGCGCAATGCCTCTGTATCATCCACCCCTTGCGGCATCGCAAAACCTTGATATTGATAATCCGACGCAGCCACTGCAAAACCGCGTTCTAAAAACGGCTCCATCCGTTGTTTAAAATCAGCTCTTTTCGATTGCGGAGTGCCGCCCATAAACTCGTAGCCATGTGCGAACATCACTAATTTGCCTTTCCACTTTTCGGGAAATAAGATGTTGTAATTTGCACCATTAAGGACTCCAGAATCTCGTTTTACCGTTTGAGCATTTGCAAAAAACGTTATGAATGAAATTAATACAAATAATATATTTTTCATATTTGATAATAATGACTAAATTATCCATTAAAAAAATCGTCCCCTACCATCAATCTATTTTGAAGATAGAGGACGTTAAATGTGTCCTTCTGTAAATGTTAAAATAATTAAAATTTATAAGTCGCTGTCATAAAATACGCTCTTGGCATGTTCCGCAAAGCCGAAAAAGAATCGTTCGGATTCGCCGCAACATACGTTGGCGTAATTCTATCCCGATTCAAATTCGTCGGGAAACCGCCCGATGCTAACCATTCCATTACACCATATTGATTCAACGCATTTGTCACGTTGAACTGAATGCCAAAACGTTTTCCAAAGGAGTAACCCGCAGAAATATCTACATTGTTGTAACCTTTCATCGTCCAACCATTTGGCGTATTTGCAGGACGCTCGGAAAGGTAATTGTAGCTCACGATGCCATAAAAATTACCCAAATTCACACTTGGCGCAATATTAAACATCATCGGCGGAACACCACCTGTTTTGTTACCCGAAAAATCTAACAATACGTCATCCGCGGGACCGTTCGCATTTGCAATCCAAGTCGTATATTTCTCTGCTCTTGAATCTTGGAATAAAGCACTGAATTTAACAGAAAACATTTTATTCAAAGCTATATCTCCTTCAATTTCAATCCCTTTTGTGAAATAAGTCGCAAATTGAATCGGCGGCGTATAAGGAGAATTATCTATGTTTCTGAAATATGCCAACAATGCAACATTACTCAATTTACTCACAAATGGCGTTACAAATAATTTAAAATTGTTATTAGAAAACTTATAAGCCATTTCAAATTGCTGAATTTTTTGAACCAAATCTCCCGAAGCGGTATTATCCACGATAAATTGACTGTTCAAAATCAATAAAGTATTCACATCAGGCGATTTTCCACCTTGAGACAACCTCAAATACATCGCTTGATTCTCATCAATCTTGTAATTCAAACCTGCTGAAACAGATATATATTGCGATACTTTTCTATAATTAATTTGTGGAGCCGCTACACCACCATAATTATCGTACAACGTCAATGGATTGCCGTCAATGCCCCCAAAAGTTGGGCTTTCAGGGGTATTATTTGGAATTCCTATCGCATTCCAACCTTGATTATCCACGATTTCGTAACGAGCACCCCAATCCATATTCAATTTAGGAGAAATTTCCGCGCTATGTCCAAAAAAGAATGCCATCATTTGTTGATCCACATAACTGGTACTTTGTCCGCCTTCGTCCAATTTCATAAAACCTTGTGGACTCGTCACTTGATACGTTTTACCATCCGTCGCATCCAATTTAATTCCAATCATGTGCGGTTTATCTTGAATGGTTGCCGCCCCTGGACCCGAACCTGTATTCACCCCATCACAAGTTTGTTGGGTTCTACCGACAAACATACCAAATGTAAAATTATGATTATCAAGCTGTTTTGAAACCGATAATTGATTCATATATTCTTGAGCATTCCGTTCTGTCATAAACGCAGGCATAAATAACGTTTGATTGTTCACACCCGGAAAATTATTGCTCGCACCCGGCACAATCGCCGCATTTGGCATCCGCAAAAAAGTACCTAATTGTTGATTCGTCGCCAAATCCGTGAAGGTATATGTACCAAATTTGCCTGCTAACCCTGGCAATATATAGAAAATATTTTGTGTGGGAATGTATGGCGAAACAATTTGAGAACCTTGTTGCAAGAACGTCTTAGAAGTGTATTTGCCATTATTTTTAATGGTAAAACCATTGCCCAAATCGTGCGTCCAAGACAATCCAACATTTTTTTCGTTTGAATAATACTTATTCTTAGAATCAAAATTCACCATTCTACCATTGCGCGGCATTTGGAACTGAATCGAAGGCATATCATAAGAATCCGTATAAGAGAAACCTGTTGGAATCCGTTGTTCTGTCCAATTTTCCGCAGGCGTGAACGCCGTCAAGCCATTATGGTCATCCAAAAACTTCGCATACAACCTCAAATTGCCTTTTCCGTAATCTTTTGAGATGTTCAATTTCAATTGACCGCCATTGTTGAACGTGTAACCCGAATATCTCGCGCCATCCGCCTGCCGATAAAAACCACCAATATTATATTTCCAAGTTTTATCCGCGCTCAACGGTCCACCCACATTGAAATCCGTGCGATAATATGGATTTTTGCCATCGCCTTCCAAACCCACTTTTGCCCGAATTTCACCTGCAAAATTTTCAGTACCCACTTTTGAAATGTAGTTGAAAATACCACCTGGCGCATTCGCACCCGTGACCGACGCAGACCCCCCGCGAACTGCCTCAATCCGCGCCGTTGTCGCATCTGGTCTCAAATAATAATCCGTTCCAAAATTGATATTCGTAATCGGAAGCCCATCTTCTTGCATGGAAACATAGTGATATCCATGCAAATTCGGGAAAACCGTCAAACCGCGAATCGCAATTTGATTGCCAATCTCGCCCCGACCTGAATTCACAAACACCCCCGGAATATTTTTCAGATAATCGCCCGCACTCGTTGCCGCTACTCTTTCAATATCCTTCGTTTTCAAAATACTAATAGCCGACGACGCTTCCAAACGCGTCCGTGCATCAAATACCCCTGTCACGACCACTTCTTCCAAGTTTTTACCCGATTGCAACCGAATATTGATAACTTGTTGACCATTAATCGCAACATTTTGTGTTTCGTAACCGACAAAACTAATCACTAACGTACCATTTTTCTCCTCGTCGCCAATCGCCAACGTGAAAGCACCTTTATCATCGGTCAAAGTACCTTTGGAAGTGCCTTTCAACGAAACGTTCGCACCCACAATAGATTCGCCTGTTTTATCGTCAGTTACACTACCCGTGATGACAAAAGCCGCTTTTTCCACTATATTCTCAGTAGGAGCATTGTTTTTTGCCTTCGTCAACACGATGTAATTCCCCGAAACTTGATAATGAATGCTCAACAGATTAAACAAATTATTTAAAACAAGCGCCAATTTTTGATTTGGCGCGTCCAAAGTGACCTGTTTATCGATTTTAATCCGCGTATCGCTGTACACGAATTTCACATGGGTTTGCTTTTCAATCTCTGATAGAATGTTTTTCACGGGCAACGATTGCACCTTGAATGTCACCGCTTTGTTTAAGACATCTTGACCATTCGCAGGTTTGGCGACCGCCATCGTGCAAGAAACACCTATCAAAATCAGTTGTACAAAGGTTAGTCTCATGACTTTCCAGAACATTTTTTTGGATGGTGAGAATTTTTTCATAAATTTGAACGTTTTTTAAAAACTTGTTATCTAAATTACTAATATGTGCCGACGCTGTTAGCGCACCGTCGGTTTTTTTTCCTAATTCGAGCAACCCTCCCCATGAATCCAAATCGCAGTTTCATACTTTTGATAATGCGCATCAAGCGATTGGCAAATTAAATCTAATTGTTGATACAAGGTCAAATCATTTAAATTACCTGTAAAAAAACACTTTTCAATCGTCGGGTTTTGCGTTAAAATATCAATACAATACACTTTTTTCAATCGATTTAAAACCACCGATAGCGGTATTTTTTCAAAAACAAAATCTATTTTTTGCTCAATCGGATGTATAACGATTGGATTATCAACGATTTGTGGTTTCAACTCCATACTCTTGGCAGTATAATCAATTTTAAGATTGGGCGTTAAAAGCACCGCCTTCGGCACTTTACCTTGCCGATTTTCATAAACCATCACTTTCCCCTGCGTCACGACGACTTCCGTTTTGCGCCCATCCTTGAAAGTTTTGACCGAAAAAGTCGTTCCCAGCACTTTCGTCACCAAATCCCCCGCAAAAACATAAAATGGTTTCATAGTATCCCGTTTCACTTGAAAAATACCTTCGCCTTTCAAATAAACTTTTCTATCTTTCTCCCCAAAATTTTCACCATACGTCAATTCACTTTGAGGTTTCAAAGTAATCTCACTGCCATCTTTTAAATAAAAAATTTGCTCTATATTGGTATTATTCGCTAATTCAAAACGTGCTAAATCCTTATCAATCCATCTATTAGCATCGGGTTTAATCCAGCACCATCCTCCTAAAATCAGTATCCCAATCAAACTCGCCGCCAAGCCCCAACGATAAAAAACAGGCATTTTCCCAACAGTTCGGCTTTCAAGCGTACTTACATCAATTCGTTTTTTCAACCGTTGCTCTATTTTTTTTTCTTCCTGCGTCGAAATTTGCAAAAGCGGTGTGAATAAAATTTGGTTTTCAGACCAATTTTCAATCATTCGTTCTTCGTCAGGAGTACAATCCCCTGCGAGATATTTTTCCAATAATTTATCAAATTCAAATTGAGTCATTTGAGGTTTTATTTATCATATGTTTTTAAATCTGAAAATCAATTCTCATTATAATACATATCCAAATGTTCTTTAATAAATTTCAACGATTTGGTAATATGATATTCGACTGCTTTTTCCGAAAGATTTAAATGTGTTGCAATATCGCGCACTGATTTGCGCTGATAACGGCTCATGCGAAACACTTCTACTGTTTTTTCGGGTAATTTTTTCAATACTTCATTGACCACCCGTTGCAATTCCGCATGATTGACAATATCTTCCGTTGCAAAATTTTTCTCAATTTCTTGGAAAATGAGGTATTCTTGAAATTTCCGATACGTAATTTGAGATTTGATATAATTGATAGAAAAATGCCTTACAGAAACCACTAAATACGCTTTTAAACAATTGATTTTCAATGAAAAACGATTCGTCCAAATTTTTTCAAACACGTTATGAACCATATCTTCCGCTTCCTCTTTCGTCCCTAATTGATGATAAGCAATTGCAAAAAGCATCTTCCAATAACGCACATAAATGGCATCAAAGGCAGCTTTATTGCTTTGCAGCAATTCGGTTAATAAATCTTCATCCGATAGGTTGTGCATAACGTTTCGCTTATTGCAATGGAGACAAAGATGAGCGACAAATCCCTAAAAAGTTTTTTAATTTTTTTAATTTTATTTTAAAATTAGCTTCAATAGGGGGCAAAACAAGCATTTTATTGAACACATAGGGGCTTTTTGGAACACAGATGGACATAGGACACATAGATTTTTGGGAACACATAGGGACATAGGATACATAGGTTTTTTTAACTCATTGACAGTCCGTAGATTGAAAAAATCTATGTCCCTATGTGTTCCCAAAAATCTATGTGTCCTATGTCCCTATGTGTTCCATAAATTTTCAATAAAAATCGCCGCTTCCAACAAATTGGAAAAGGTAAAATGAGCATTTTCAACCGATTCTTTACCATTATTGATATGAATCGTCGTCACGCCCGCACTCGCCCCTGCGGTAATATCTCGCTGTGCATCGCCTATCATATAGGATTGCGACGGGTCAATCTCATATTTTAACATTGCATCCTTTATCATTTTCGTACCCGGTTTTCGGCACTCGCAAGTTTTATCATATTTCGGATGATGGGGGCAAAAATACATCGCATCTATACAATGTCCTGTTTGAGATTGGAGATAATCAAAACAAGTATATACATCTTTTTCTTTATAAATTCCTTTTGCAATCCCCGATTGATTGGTAATAATAATTAATTTATACCCCAATTTTTTAAATAAGGCTAATGCTTCCGCAACGCCATCGAAGATTTTAAATGCCTCAATGGTGAAGACATAATCGACTTTATCGTGGTTCAAAACGCCATCGCGGTCTAAAAATATTGCTTTATTCATATTTTAATAAATGGTGAATGAAAAATGATGAATGAAAAATGATGAATGATGAATGGTGCAATTAATTGATAATCAATCAATTGCACCATTCATCATTCATCATTTTTCATTCATCATTAGAATTAATAATCATCATCCCCATCGTCGTCATCATCATTGCGACGGCGGCGGTTTCGGACGCGGATGAAATCATCATCATCATCGTCATCATCACTTGGAGACGAAATTTCCTCCTCTTTCGCCAAACCAGCGATATCCAATTCATCCAAGTTGAAATCCTCGCGCAACTTGCCATCCTCATCATAATCCTCATCATCACGGATGATTTGGCGCGCCTCTTGAACAGTCATGCGAATTAAATAATATACATCATCTGTTTCAAAGGGCAAAGCAGACACTTTATCGCCCTTCGGCGTAGTGTACATAAGGAGCTTATGCGCGAAACCGTTTGGATATTCCATTTTCACCTGAATAATGGTCTCCTTCGGTAATTTGTCGTAATCTTTAACGATTCGTTTTTTTGCGACTTTTTTTGCCATGTCGAGCCTTTTTTAAGCTTTTTCAGCTTGTTTTGAAGCCATTTCTGATCCGTCAATCGTTCTTTTAATCCTTAATCAAAATAGTTTTTGACGGCGGCATTTCGGTTGAAGAATCGGGTTCCGTTAAGAAATAAGGTTAAAAAAAATGGTTAAAATACTGGTAATCAATACATAACACACTAAATACGTTATAAGCACTTCAACTTATATTGTTTTCGGGTGTAAATTTATAACGACTATGGATATTTCAAACTATTCAGAAAAAAAAAATAAAAAAGTTTTTACGACGGGGGAATGATAAATGATGAATGATGAATGGTGAATTTTGCAATGTATTGATAATCAATTCATTATAAAATTCATCGTTCGTCACTTATCATTCAGCATTCAACATTCATCATTAACTACTATTTGTTTGTAAAATTGAATGAGTTGTTTGCTTTCGTTTTCCCAATTAAAAATTTGAGCGGCATTTAAAGCATTGATTTTTAATTGATTGTGATAATTATCATCCTCTAACAAATGTCGTATAGCATGAACGAGGGCGGGTACAGACAAATCCTCAACCAGTTCAGCCACAGGATAGTTGGAACAAATTTGCTCATATTCAGGAAAACGCATCGTGATTTGCGGAACGCCGTACTGCATGTAATCAAAAAATTTATTTGCCAAAGAATAATAATAACTTAAACTTTTATTATCCAACAAATTCAAGCCAATGGTCGCTTGTGCGGTCAATTGAGGTAAATCTTTCGGTGCGATAAAGCCTAAAAATTTAACTTTATGCGTTAATTGTTGATTCTCCACTTGTTGTCTCAATAATTGACTTAAATCGCCTTCTCCTGCCAACCATAAAATTGCCCCTTCAATTTGCAGCATGGCTTCCATCGCGGTTTCTAAACCCCTGCCTGCATTTAACGCGCCTTGATATAG
>JBDKKX010000233.1:0-8349 GCA_039795795.1 Bacteroidota bacterium
AGCGACCTTATCTGCGGATTCGCCTGCGCAACGTGAATTGTCTAAAAGACCTGCTCGGTCTGTTATCGGTGCTTCAAAAGTAGCGTTAGCGGAAGGTTTGGCGAATACGCCGCCTTTGGAAGTGTTAGAATTGAAGGGCATTACTGGCAAACTGAGTGAGGCAAATCCGTTGAAAATCAATGTTAAAAACGTAGATAAGGACGACCATGTGATTGCTTTGCAATATGATGAAAAATCGGGTTTATATTTTCCAGTCGGTCGGAGTGTGGATGGCGTGATTCACATCACGGAAACGCCGCAGAATGAAGTGGGCGAAGCAGGCGTTGTTACTCGGAGTTTGCTGGGTACGGCGAAAATCTTGTTTCAAAAGTTGATTCTCAGCAAGTTGACGGGGGAATATGAATATCCTTTGTTGCGGATGGCGGCATTTCCGAAGAATGAAGCGGGTCAATTTGTGGATGAAAATTTCACTTACGTCAACGATACAAAAGCGATTGAATCGGCGATTGAATCTGCTGAAAATATTGTGCTTTTCGTGCACGGCTTGATTGGCGATACAGGCGAAATGACTAAATCCATGATTCGCGCTAAAAAGAAGGAGAAACCGTTGATAGAGAATTATCAATTGGTGTTGACTTTTGATTACGAATCGGTCAGCACTTCGATTGAACAAACGGCGGCGGATTTGAAGGAAAAGTTAGAAGCGATTGGTTTAGTTGCGGGGCATGGGCGGAAATTGGATATTATTTGTCATTCGATGGGCGGTTTGGTGAGCCGTCATTTCATTGAAAAGTTGGAAGGCAATCAAGTGGTGACGCGATTGATTCAATTGGGTACGCCGAATATGGGTTCGGAAGCGGCGCAATTGGTGGATGTGGTCAAAACGTATAGCATGTTGGCGGTGAATGGCTTGCCTGCGTTAGCCCCTTGGATGACTCCGTTGACGGTGTTTGCGAATTATTTGGTCAAAAATATCCAAGTAACGGTCAATCAATTGAAACCAACTTCGGATTTCTTTAAAAAGTTGAACGATGGCAGTGACCCAGGGATTCCGTACCACATTATTGCGGGCAATACGAAGTTAATTAAAAAGACGTATCCGAAAGAAACGACATTTATACAGAAAGTGCTCTCGAATTTAAAGGCACAAGGTTTTTATCAAGGGGCGGATCAGTGGCTTTTCAAAACAGATAATGACCTTGCGGTACGCACGGAGAGTGCTAAAGGCATCGCGGGTAAAGAAAAGCGGACACCACTCATTACAGAAGTTGAAATTGGGAATGACCATTTAAGTTTTTTCTATAAGCCAGAAGGTTTGAAGGCGTTGGTGGATGTGATTTATGGGAAAAAAATTTAGAATCGGGATTAAATGGGATTTTTTTGGGATTAAATGGGATTGATTATTGGGATTATTGGGATTTTTCTCGGTACGGGACAAATAGGCTTTTCATCACAGATGGAACAGATTCCACGAGATTTCACAGATTTTTTTGGATTTTCAAGGCTTAAAATCCAAAAAAATCTCGTGGAATCTGTTCCATCTGTGATGAAAAGCCTATTTGTCCCGTACTAAGGGTTTAGTAAAACTAAAAATCCCAATAATCTCAATAATCAATCCCATTTAATTCCAAAAAAATCCGTACGAATCCGTGAAATCCGTACACCCATTCGTATCACAATATTTTTTCAAATTTAAGTTGGAAAGGTAGCCGATAAATCATAACTTTGTTGAAAAGTAAATCGCTATGTCCATTAGAATTGAAATCTTAAATGACCATGTTTTAAATGTGTTGCGGGAGTTGGAAAAGAGGAACGTCCTGCGCATTTCAGACGATGAACAAACCCGTGATATGATAGGTCGTTCCGCGAATGTGATGGATAGACCCGCGATTCAAAACACGTTTATCCGCATTTTGCACCGTCATCTCCAGGAGATTGAATTATCGGGCGAATTGATTATCACCGACCCGTTCCTTTTGAACAGTAATGCGGTTTGGTATGAGTTTTTTTTAAAAAGGTTGTTCGAGCCGCTTTATGAGCGAGTTCCTGTTATTACGTTCATCATCGAAGGCAGATATTCGCCTACTTTATGGGACAATCTCAAAAATCATGCGCAAGGCAAAGGATGTACGCTTCGTTTTTTCATCAACAATGAGTATCACGACCGTTTTTGGCTTTGCGCGACTCATAAAAAAGGAATTTTTGTGGGGAATTCGCTGACGGGGATTGGTGCGAAATATTGTTTTGTAGGGCGATTGCCTGACGAAGATGCGCTCGCCGCCTATAATTCATTGGAATATCTTTTATAAAGATGGTGTCGAAAGTTGGCTTTACGCCGACTTCCGACATTTTCATAAATTCGCATTTGTAAACAAGTTCAAAAAAATGTCAACGACTCCTATTATTTTATTGGCTTTCGCGCCCCATAATTTAAGGAAAGTGAGAGTGGAATCGGGCAATTTGAGCGAAATCGTGCCTCAACAATCGCTTATAGAAGGCAAATGGGTAAACGAACTCTCTGCAAAATCTTTAAATGAGGCAGTTGCGTCGGCGGGACAACGCTTCTTAATGTTTCATTATAGTGGTCATTCGACAACGGACGATTTGCTGATGCACGATGGAAAAGGGTTACAAAGTACAGCGTTGTCGCGGATCTTGAAACATGGACAAGAAAATTTATCGTTTGTATTCCTGAATGGGTGTGAGAGTTATGGACACCTCACGGCATTGGCTGGAAAAGGTGTTCAAGCATTCATTGTATCGAATACCAGCATTGGAGATACAATGGCGGTGAATTTAGCGACTGAATTTTATAATTTATTTTTACTGAAAGGTCGGACGCTCAAAAGCGCGTTCGAGTCGGCGGCAGCGACGGTTAACCCAAATGGTATCCATCCGAATATCATAGAGGTAAACGCTGGTGAAGTTCAAAAAACGGCTCTGAGTGCCGCACAATGGGTATTGGCGATTCACACGAACCATAATGAGGTCAAGAATTGGACGCTTGCGGATTTTGTAAATTCCAAAAAAGAGTCGCCGACTATGGAGCCTCCGTTGATGCTTGCTTTTGTCCTGTTGGTATGGGCGATACTTGCACCGATTTTAAGTGACGGCGTGAAAGAATGGTTGTTTCGCATGATGCCGTCGTTGGAAACCGCCAGCGAAGTGAAACCCAAATGGATGGGTGTTAGCGGGTTCGTGGTGGTGCTGACAGGGTTCGTGGTTGCGTTGAAACAACTACCGTTCTTTGAGACGCGAAAGCCGCTTTTATCCAATGTGACTGTATTAGTGGAAGACCGTGACGGCGCATTTGTGATGCGGAATCAAGGACATATTCAAATGTTTGTGACGGGCGGTGAATCCAAAAAAGCACTCATTGATGATAAAGGTGTTGCCGCTTTTCAGAATGTACACGTTGGCGACAGCGTCCGCTTGAAAGTGGATTATTCAGAGCCGTATTACCCAGAGCATCCCGATTCGGTTTATAAGATTCCGAGGGATGGACGGATGCGCTTGCGGGTGCGGTTGCAACATTTGGGCAATGTGTTTGGAACGGTCGGTTATGGAGACCAACCCCTTCAAGGGGTTTTGGTGGATGTGAACGGTTTGCGAGATACCACCGACGTTACAGGGCGTTTTGAAATCAACATTCCCGAAGCGCAACAACGAAAGGAACAAGAGGTCAAGTTTTTGAAAAGTGGCTTTAAAATGATGACTAAAAAAGCCTATCCACAAACCAATGAACCACTCAATGTGATTTTGGAAAAATAAAAGGATTCACTTCTAAAAATTTAAAGTATGAAAAATAGGTTCATTTTATTGATTTTCTTTTGCGCGAATGTTATTTTGGCGCAACAATCTTCTGTATCGGGTGTGATAGCCGTCTTTAACAGCCAATACAAAACGGGTAAACGACAATATGTTGATAAGGCGCAAGTGGAAGAAACCTATAAAAAGTCGCAAGCCACTACAACCCATCCGGACGGAACGTTCCATTTACCATTGGTGGGCATTCAAGATTTAGAAAAGATAGATTTATCCGTAAAAAAGAAAAACTATGAAGTGGTCAACCTTGACGCGCTGCACGCAATAGCAGGTCAAAAGGAATGGATACGGTTATGGATGTCTCCCGAAGGCGAATTAGCAGAGATGCAATTGAAATATTACAAGATTAACCGCGATGCTTTAGAAAAAGCATTGACTCAAAAATTGCAAGGTTTAGGACAAGAAATTGAATTGCTCTCGCAAAATAAAGAACAAAATCAAGCAAAATTGCAAGCCTTGCAAACCGAATATGGCAATTTGCAAGAACAATATCAGCACTTGGAAAAACAAGCGCGAGAAATGGCTGAACGGTATGCCAAAGTAAACTTAGATGACCAATCCAAGGAATATCAAGTGGCATTTCGCTATTTTGAAAAGGGGGAGTTGGAAAAAGCATTGGAAATTTTAGAAAAAACGAACTTAGAGAAAGCAAGCAGGGAGATCCTGAAAGACCAAAAACGAAATCAAGAACTCAATAAAGAATATGTGGAACGGGACTCTGCGAAAAATGCGCAAAAACAACAAATAATGATGAGTTTATTGTTCAAAGCACACTTACATGAAACGAAATTTGAGTTTGCGAAAGTGGAAACAACTTTTCAGTTGTTATTAAAGTTAGATTCTACTAATATCATTATTGTAGAACGTTATGCCTATTTTTTAAGTCAACAAAATGAGACACAAAAAACCATTATGTATTACGAAAAAGCATTAACTTTAGCAAAAACTCTTGAAGTAAAAGCGGCTGTGCTTAATAATTTGGGGATTCAATATAGTGACAATAATGAGACACAACAAGCTGAAACTGCTTATACTGAAGCCTTAAGAATGTACAAAGAATTGGTAGACAAACAACCTGACGCTTTTTGGCTAGATGTTGCTATGACATTGAATAATTTAGGTACGCTTTATTTGAATATTCAAAAGATGGTTCAGTCAGAAAGGGCATTCCTTGAAGCCTTACAAATAAGAAAACAAGTTGCAGAAAAAAAAACTACTAAGTCCTTAATGGATGTTGTTGAGGTTTTGGTGAATTTAGGATCGTTTTACAAAATAAATAATAGAACAAAAGAAGCAGAAATTGCCTTACAGGAAGCTTTAAAGATTTGTAGAGAATTGTCGGTTGATCCACCTTTTACTCTCTTGCGTCGTAGGGCTGCGACTTTACTAAATTTAGGGCAGGTTTACAAAGATAATAATAAAATGAAGGAGGCAGAACTTTCTCTATTGGAAAGTTTAGAAATATATAAAACGCTATCTATTAAGAATCCTGCTTTCTTGCCTGATATTGCTATTAACTTCCATAGTTTAGGTGAATATTATAGAGTAAATCATAAAATGATAGAATCAGAGGTTATGTTATTACAAAGTTTAAAGATTCACAGAGAATTAACTACTAAAAACCCTAATAAATTTTTGTCTTACGTTGCCAGTGTTCTAAGCAGTTTAGGGGCATTTTATCAAGAAAACCATAAAGTAGCGCAAACTGAAGCCTCTTGGACAGAGTGCTTAAAAATATATAAAGAATTATCTACTAAGGATTCATCTATTTTCTTACCGAATGTAGCACACTTACTTAATAATTTGGGAACTTTCTATCAAGAAAATCATAGGATAACACAAACTGAAATTGCTTATTTAGAAGCATCAACTATCTATCGAAAATTAGCTGCCGAAAATCCTAATACCTATTTA
This sequence comes from Bacteroidota bacterium, assembly GCA_039795795.1. Lineage (GTDB taxonomy): Bacteria > Bacteroidota > Bacteroidia > Chitinophagales > Saprospiraceae > JAAFJT01. Next base: position 5,740 of record JBDKKX010000233.1, read on the forward strand.
GCAGACTTAGCTTCAGTCTTGAATAATTTGGGGATGCACTACTTTGGAGGTAATCAAATGTCGCAAGCAGAAACCGTTTTTTTGGATGCTTTGGAAATAAGAAGAAAATTAGTTACTGAAAATCCTGATAAATTCATGTCAGATTTAGCAATGACTTTAAATAATTTAGGCGAATATTATAGAGTGAATAATAACCTAACACAGTCAAAAAGTAACTTATTAGCAGCTTTAAAGCTTTACCAAGAATTAGCAACTAAAAATCCAGATAAGTTTCTGCCAGACGTAGCAATGACTATGGGTAACTTAGGTAATTATTATTACGACAACCATGAAGCTACGGAGTCCGAAGTTGCTTATATGCAATCTTTAAAGATTTATCGACAATTAGCAACCAAAAACCCATCTGTATTTTTGGTTAATGTCGCTTATTCCTTAAGTAATTTGGGGGTCTCATATCGTAATAATCACAAGATTGCAGAAGCGGAAATAAGTTACATTGAAGCTTTAAAGATTTATCGACAATTACCAAGCGAACATTTAGCTACATATTTGCCCGATATGGCAATGGCATTGAATAATCTTGGTATCCTTTATAAAATTTTAAAAAATTATGATAAGTCATTAGTTAATTATAGAGAAGCCATACAGATTTACAATAATTTCATATTAACTGGTAATACGCATATTTTCAACAATTGGTTGGGGATGCTTCGTAATATTTCAGAAGTAAAAGATTCTGCCCAAGCGCAAAAAGAATATGTCAATGTGGTGAAAGCAGGGCAGTTATTGGCAGAAAGTTGTGATAACCTTAAAGGAACAAATGACAAGATATTACCTGTAGCTGTCTTAGCATACGGTAGCTTATCATGGGAAGCATTATTTGCTAAAAATTACGCCTTAGCCGAAAGAGTTGCCTTACGTTGCCTCGAATTAGATAAAACGCAAGAATGGGTTTTAACCAATCTTGGGCATAGTCAATTATTGCGAGGTCAGTATGACAACGCTAAAACTACTTATGGAAAGCTGAAAGGCAAAAAAAATAACGAAAACAAAGATTACAAACAAGTTTTGTTGAACGATATGAACGAACTGGCAGCCGAAGGCATTACTCATAAAGACATGGCACGTATGAAAACTGAAATTGAAAAATGGTGACATCATGTGTTGGAATGGTTTCAAAACAAAATTTTGTTTTGAAACCATTCCGACGTATTTAAAATACCTTTAAATGTTTCCACCAATGAAAAATAATTATTTTACAATGCTGTTGCTACTGAGTTCGGTGCTGGGGGGAGCGCAACAATCGGTTCTAAATGGCGTGGTGACGATTCACAATAGCAAATTCGAGACCAAACAAACTCAATATGTGAGTCATGCAAGCGTAGAAGAGACCTTTGGACGCTCGCACGCAACCACCACCCGAACAGATGGCAGATTTGAATTGACATTGGTGGGCATCTCGCTCAAAGACAACGTACAATTGAGTGTCAAAAAGCAAGGTTGGGAAGTGGTAAATCACGATGCACTCTCAGTCGTGGCGGGACAGTTGGGATTCATCAAGATTTATATGTCTCCCCAAGGCAAAATCGTCGAAAACAAAATCAAATATTACAACATTGGCAAGACTCAATCCGAAAAAGCGTTGTCCGAAAAAATAAAAGAAAAACAAGCCGAAAGAAAAAAACTGTTGAAAAATCAAGCACAAAATCAAAAAGCAATTGGGGTGGTCGAAACCGAAATCAAAAATTTATATGACAAATATCAAACGATTGATGCTCATGCGCGAGACATGGCAGAGCGTTTTTCGCGGGTCAATTTGGACGATGCGTCCGAAGAATATCAAACAGCGTTTCGATATTTTCAACGCGGGTTGATTGATTCTGCGTTGTTCGTGTTGGAAGACGCGAATTATGCCCAAAAAGTAGAAGCGATTTTGTTAGAAGAAATCAAATTGGCGGAACTCAAGTTGATTATCGCATGGAATGATTCGGTGTTACACGCTCGACGCGATTCATTGGTGAATGCTTATTGGACTCAAATCGCCGTGCTGAAATCGCTGCGACATTACAAGAAGGCGCAAGTCAGTTGTGACAAAATATTGGGATTCGGTTTAACGGATTCTGTCCAAATCTTGAAAACGTACCAAGAATTAGCTTGGCTGAGTTTGCTCAATCAAGACTTTGATTATGGCGAAATCATTGTTCAAAAAGGATTGAAGTTCAAAGCCGATGTTGCATTAGAACGGTATCGGGCATATTTTGGGGCATTGCAAGGCAAAAACAACTCCGCAATATCCAAAATTCCAAAAAATAACCATCATAAAGTTATCATTCAACAAGATATTATTCAATTCCAACAAATGGGAATGCTGCAACAACATATCGAAATCTTGCAAACTTTCTTAAAACGGTTATGATTTTTGAAAAAAATATTTAGAATCGGGATTAAATGGGATTTTTTTGGGATTAAATGGGATTGATTATTGGGATTTTTAGTTTTACTAAACCCTTAGTACGGGACAAATAGGCTTTTCATCACAGATGGAACAGATTCCACGAGATTTCACAGATTTTTTTGGATTTTCAAGGCTTAAAATCCAAAAAAATCTGT
>JBDKKX010000234.1:0-8309 GCA_039795795.1 Bacteroidota bacterium
GAAAATTTACGAAACGTTTTAATGTAAAAGCTGAAAATGTAGTACCGCGTATTGCACTTGCTTACTCCATCTCGAAAGGGCGCAAAATGAGGTTGCCCGATACCAAAGATAGCAAGGGTAAAGAATACAAAGACAATATTTTATTTGGAAAATATCGCCATTATTTTGTTTCGTTATTGTGCCAACATTATAATGTTTATAAAACAGATGATAATATTCGTAAATATGTAAAAATGCATATTGATGACGGGTTAGATTTAATGGATAGATTCTTTGAATCGAATCCGACTTACTCGGTTTTTGATTTCTTGATTGAGACGGTTGAAAGGGGGATTGAAGGCATTGAGCATGCGGATAATATCTTTAATCCAATTGAAAATAGTGCTTTTAAAGTGTCCAAAAAGCATCTTGCTCCTTTTTTAAATCTGGTGGTCGGTAAACAATCCGATGGCAGTTTGATAGAAATCATTCCGAATAATACGCAATTGTATAATAATGGTCATATTGCCGTAGCGGGTGGTTCGGGGTCTGGCAAAACACAATTTGCATTAGAACTTTTGTATCAAATGTGTGAACGGTCGAATGAAGCAGTCAATTTTATCTATCTTGATTTTAAGGGACTGAAAAAAGAAGATAAAGACAAGTTAACTCCTTTTTTTGCCAAAACCAAAGCACAACTTATTGATACGCCGCACACGCCATTTCCTGTGAATCCGCTTTCATTTATTGACAATATAAACGAAACCAATCGAAAATTAGGCATTAGTAAGTTTACGGACATCATTGTTTCTTATGCGGCAGCAGGCAGCAAGCAAACTCAATTTTTAAAAGATGCTGTAAAGCAAGCATTTGCCGTTAAAAAGGGAGGCAAACATCCGACTATCGGAGAAGTTTTTGAAGTGGTGCAGCAAATGATGGAGACGGATAAAAATAAAGTAACAGGTACCTTAGAGGGGTTAGCGGATTTAAAAGTATTTGTGGATGAAACAGATATAAATTTTCTGAATAAAAATTATTATTTGAGTTTATCGGGTGATTTGCCAAATGATATTCGTTTTACAGCGACTTTTTTGATAATCAATTACATCTATAATGCGTTTATGAACATGGAGGATACGCCCGTTATGCAAGGTGCAAGAGGATTAAGATATGTTTTGCTCATAGACGAAGCGCAAAATATTTTTAAAGATAAGAAAAATCGAATTATTTTAGAAAAAATATTGCGTGAAGTCCGTTCAAAAGGCGTTGTTGTCATGATGTTGTCGCAAGATATTGGCGTTTTCAATCAACCTGATTTTGATTTTGCGAGTATGTGTGAATTGTCTTTTTTATTGGACATTAAAGATAAAACAAATATCAAAGCTATTAATAAGTTTTTAGGTTTTTCAGAATCCGATAGTAAAATGGTTGCGCGTAACATGGAAAAAATTCAAAGTGGGCAAGCGATTTCAAATATTAAAGAATATCCAAAAGGTGAATTGTTTAATATTGCTCAATTTAGACATAGACAATAATTTTAAGTGGAGTGCTTATGAATAGGATTGATTTTGAAGCCGTTTAATTTTTATAAAATTCTTCAAAATCAATCCTAAACGGACTCATTCCTGCCTATGATTTAGCGAAAGTAATTTGCCCCACTTCCGATGCCGCGCTTCTAAGCGTCAAAAAATTTTGATAAATATTTCGGCGCAATTGTTCCGTTGAAATTTTCAAATGTTCGGACGCAACCGCATAAACTTTTTTAATTGAAACAGGTTTGGCATCCGTTTCCAAAAACAAGCGTTCTGCGGGAATCTGTCGAATCAATTTAGCGGCATTGGAATTACTCCGAAACAAAGCCGTACCCATGGATATATATAAATCATTGTCAATCAATGTTTTCAAAATATTCGCATTATTGTTAAAACCGTGAATCACCCAAGGCACCGCAGGAGTCAACTTTTTTTTCAAAGCCACCACCTCATTAAACGCCTTCACGCAATGCACCAAAACAGGCTTTCCCACCGTTTCGGCAAGCAAAACTTGTCGTTCAAACACCTCGTTTTGAAAATTCAAGGGAATATCAATCGTTTTATCCAATCCGCACTCGCCAATCAACGCAATATTCGGCTGTTGACTCAAAATGGTCAATCGAGAAAACTGCATTTCCAATTCCGTTCTGTCCAACCAATAAGGATGCAAGCCCGCAGAACCGTATCCATCCAAATCGGAGGCTTCAACAAAATATTGTTGAGAAAAATTGCGAATAGAAATTACATCGGTATTTTCTTCATACTGATGTGTGTGAAAATCAATCCATTTCATGCTTTTTGAGTATTGGTTAAAGCAATTATTTTTGCTGCTTTCCTGTACAAAGATAACGAAAAAAAAACGTTTTTTTTAATTTTTTTTTCAAGTTTTTGTTTTTTAACAGCAAAAAATTTAAGTTTTTCGTTTAATGAACAAATTTTGGCTGACTTTGGGACTGATAATTTGTTCGGTTTGCTGATTGATGCGAATCCGCATCGAACCATCATATTCAAAACATTCTGCAATTTCGACAATTGTGCCCAAATTGAGACATATTTTATCCAAATATTTTAAAAAAATAGATGAATCTTCCTGTACGCCGACTAAAATACCACTTTCACCGACGTTCATCTCGCTCAATAACACTTGTGGACGCGCCGTAAAATTCCCTTGTGCATCTGGAATCGGGTCGCCATGCGGGTCAAAACGCGGATGTCCCAGCAAAGCATCCAACCTTTCCACCAATTCGTCCGACTGAATATGCTCCAATTGTTCCGCAATATCATGGACTTCGTCCCAAGCAAAATGCAATTTTTCATATAAAAACGTCTCCCAAAGGCGGTGTTTACGCACCATTTTGCGCGCCAATTGAAGCCCTTCTTCCGTTAAAATAACGCCTTTGTTTTTTTCATAATGTATAAATTGTTTATTAGCAAGTTTTTTTATCATATCGGTCACGGAAGCGGCAGCAGTGTGCATGGCAGCAGCAATCGCATTCGTCCCCGCGTGACGATTATCGCGTTCAGTGATTTTATAGATCGCTTTTAAATAATTTTCTTCTGTTTGACTGTTCAACGGAAATGGAATAAGAGATGAAATAAAGATATGAATGCGCAAATTTGCATCTTTTTTTTAAACGGCGCAATTCAATCAATTTATTATTTTTGCGGCTGTTTTTCGGAGCACAAAAGGTGTAGAGCGAATTGGAACACGGATGACGCGGATTGGGACGGATTTGCACGGATTTTTTTTGATTTTAGGTCTGAAATTCGAGCAAAAATTAAAAAAAATCCGTGTAAATCCGCTAAACGCCGTGTCATCCGTGTTCCAATTCGCTCTACTTTTGCGCTAAAAAAATAACAAAATAAAGATTATGGAAGATTGGGAATTTGAATTCGAGTGGTTAAAAGTGCGGCACATCGTCAAAGACGCATTTCGACAAGACGGTTTACCAGATTTAAATTTGGTTTTATTGCTGATTGGCATACAAGAATTGGGGCGTTGGCAAAAACGCTTTTCCAAAGAGGAAAAACAAGATTTGATGCACATCGCCGTTTGTACGTTGTTATCGGAAGACGGGTATTACGAATTTGTAGGGCGCGATACAGAGGGCTGGCCCCATTTCAACGCGATGCGTGCGTTGGAAATCAAGGGCGAAAAAGCGCAAGAGCATTTCTTAAAAACTAAAATTATTGAATATTTCAAAAACAACGAATCCGTAAATCAGTGAAAATTAATTATTTATATTTTGGGGCTGCCTTGTTATTGGGCAATGCTTGCACTCGCCCGATAGCTAATTTTGCGGTCAAAACGGCGGAACCTGTCGCGCCTGCTGCGGTGACGGTCACGAATCAATCTCAAAAAGCAGAAACCTATCAATGGGATTTTGGCGATGGGAAAACTTCTACGGAAGCGGAGCCGAATCATGTTTATAAATCGTCGGGCAATTATACGATTACGCTTCAGGCGAAAAAGGCGGGTAAAACCAGTAAAATTACTCAAAAAGTCTTTGTCAAACCGCCTTCGGATTGCACGGTGGAGATTGAAACGGAATTTGGGAACATGGTGGCGATTCTTTATAACGCAACGCCCAAGCATCGGGACAATTTTTTGAAATTGACGGAGGAGGGTTTTTACAACAATTTGTTGTTTCATCGGGTCATTAATGGTTTTATGGTGCAGGGCGGCGACCCTGAAAGTCGGAATGCGGCGGCGGGGATGCCTTTGGGTGCTGGCGGACCGGGTTATCAGATTCCTGCGGAATTTGTCGATTCGTTGGTGCATGTTCGGGGCGCGTTGGCGGCGGCGCGCACGAATAATCCGAAAAAAGAATCTTCGGGTTCGCAATTTTATATTGTGCATGGGAAGCCTGTGAATAAACAACAATTGGATTATTTGGAGGCGAATAAAGGATTAAAATATTCCGCAGAACAGCGAAAAATCTATACCGAAACGGGGGGAACGCCGTTTTTGGACAAAGAATATACTGTTTTTGGGCGTGTCATCAAAGGTTTCGACGTATTAGACAAGATTGCAACCACCAAGACAGCTCCGGGAGACCGACCGACTCAAGATGTTTCTATGAAAATCCGCGTTGTTAAATGAACGGTCTAAATGAGTTACACCTGTCAGGTTTGAGAAACCTGACAGGTGTAACTCATTTAGACCATCACATAATTATCTAAAAATCAATTACTTATGAATCAAATTTTAGGCATAGATGTAGGCGGTTCGGGCATCAAAGGCGCGTTGGTCGATGTGAATACGGGCGTGATGACTACAGAACGTTTTCGGTTAGACATGCCTCAGCCGAGTACACCTGCTGCTGCTGCCGAAATTGTACGGCAAATTGTAAAACATTTTGATTATAAAGGCAAAATTGGTGTTGGATTTCCCGCCGTTGTCAAACAGAATGTGGCAAAAACGGCTGCGAATATTGATAAATCTTGGATTAATACAGATGTTGCCGCCGCACTCGGCAGTCTATTGAAAGATTGTCCACTTTTTGTGGCAAATGATGCAGATATTGCAGGCGTTGCGGAGATGCAGCATGGGCGCGGAAAAGGCGTGATGGGAACGGTGGTTTTCATTACGATAGGTACGGGCTTGGGTTCTGCCCTGTTTCGGGATGGGCGGTTGGTGCCGAATACGGAATTTGGTCATATTCGATTGAAAGATGGGATTGTGGGTGAAAAATATGCTTCTGCGGCAGCCCGCGATAGAGAAGTGTTGAGTTGGAAAAAATGGGGTAAACGCTTTAATAACTATTTGGAATACATTGAATTATACTTGCAACCCGATTTAATTTTATTAGGCGGTGGGTCGAGTAAAGAGTTTGATAGCTTCAAATCTAAAATCACGATTGAAACGCCTGTTGTGCCTGCGATTTTGCAAAATAGTGCGGGGATTGTGGGTGCGGCGATGTATGCGAATCTTTTTTAAAGTTTGAAGTAGGTATTGTGATACGAATAGAGGTACGGATTCCACGGATTTCACCGATTCGTATCACAATCCTAAAAATGAAAAACCTCAATGCGCTTCCAACCAGTTTGCTCCAACCCCCATGCCCACCAAAATCGGCACTTTCAAATTCGGAATCGCCGTTTTCATCAAACGCTCTACCATCGGTTTCACGATTTCAACCTCTGCTTCTGGCACATCAAAGACCAATTCATCATGCACTTGTAAAATCATTTTTGTCTTTAAATGATGCTCTTTCAAATACTTATGAATATGAATCATTGCCATTTTAATCATATCCGCCGCCGAACCTTGTATCGGCGTATTAATCGCCATGCGTTCGGCATTCGTGCGCGCAAGGTCATTTCGACTATTGATGTCGCGCAAATACCGACGACGACCCATCAACGTCGTGACAAAACCATCCGTTCGCGCCTGTTCTACGACCTTATCCATATACGTTTTTAACCCCACATATTGAGCGAAGTAATTGTCAATCAACGTTTTAGCTTCTGTCCGCGAAATATCCAATTGCTTGCTCAAATTCGTACTGCCCGCGCCGTAAAGAATTGCAAAATTAACCGTTTTCGCATTGCGCCGCTGCGTCGGCGTGACCTCGTTCAAAGGAATCCCATATACTTTCGCCGCCGTCGCTTGATGAATGTCATGCCCTGCGTTGAAGGCTTCGAGCATCGCCTGTTCATCGGCAGCATGTGCGATTAAACGCAATTCTATTTGGCTATAATCCGCAGATAACAAAACATGATTTGGGTCACGCGCTATAAAAGCCTGTCTTATTTTGCGTCCTTGCTCCGTCCGAATCGGAATATTTTGTAAATTCGGCTGATTGCTGCTCAAACGACCTGTTGCCGTCAACGCTTGATTGAACGAAGAATGAACCCGACCCGTTCGCGGATGAATCAATTTCGGCAACGCTTCCACATACGTCGATTGCAATTTCGAGAGGCTGCGATAATCCAAAATCGCAGAAACAATGGGATAATTCAACGCTAATTCTGCTAATTTCTCCTCATCCGTACTATATTGGTCATTTTTACTGGTTTTTTTCCACCGATAAGGCAATTTTAACTTGTCAAACAAGGCTTCTCCGACCTGTTTCGGCGAACCAATATTGAATTGAAATCCTGCAATTTCATATATTTTTTTTTCAGCAGCAATGATGTCCACTGCTAAAATTTTAGCATAATTTTCCAAAAACGGCGCGTCCAACCGAATACCTTCCGATTCCACATCCGCAAGCACGGAAACCAAAGGCATTTCCATCGTTCTAAACAAATGGTATAAAACCTTATCGGATTGAATCGTCGGTTTAAAAAAAGAATATAATTGAAACGTCATATCTGCATCTTCCGCCGCGTAATCAGACACTTTTTCCACTGCCACATCGCGCATCGACAATTGATTTTTGCCTTTTCCAATCAACGTTTCGATGCGAATCGGCGCGTATTTCAAATATGTTTCCGACATATAATCCAAATTATGGCGCAATTCGGGTTCGATGAGGTAATGCGCCAACATTGTATCGAAATAAATGCCGTTCAATTCAATATTATAATTGTTCAAAACAATGATTTCATACTTTATATTCTGCCCAATCTTCTGAATCGCTGGATTTTCAAATATATTTTTAAACAAATCCAACAATTGTTGCGCTGCCTGCCTGTCTGCGGGAACAGGCACATAATACGCCTCCGCCGTATGTATCGAAAACGACATGCCCACCAATTCCGCCCGAACAGGCTCAATATGCGTCGTTTCCGTATCAAACGCAAAAACCTTCGATTGACTCAATTTTAAAATTAAAGCATCTATATCTTTTTGATTATCCACCAAATCGTACTGATGTGGCGTATTGGAAATATTTTTATCCGCAACCGAATACGCTTCCTCTTCGCCCCTTTTTTCGACTCTGGCAGGCGCGGGATTTAAATTTTGTTTAGAAATAATCGGATTCCCAAATAAATCAAGTTGTTGATTTTCAACGACTTGTGTAACTATTTCTTCCCCTTGTTCCTCATATTTTCCCAAAACCTCCTTCGCAACACTCCGCAAAGCCAATGCTTTAAAAATCGCAGACAATCGAGGTTTATCAATATCTTCGCTCACTTCACAACTTTTTGCGTCAAATTGAATTGGCACTTTTGTATCAATCGTCGCTAATTCTTTGGAAAGCAAGCCCATTTGACCATGCGTTTCCACCATTTCCCGTTGTTTGCCTTTCAATTCTTGGGCATGCGCAACGATATTTTCAACCGAATCGTACTTTTCCAACAACAAAGTCGCTGTTTTCGGACCAATGCCTTTGATACCGGGAATATTATCCACCGCGTCGCCCTGCAAACCCAAAACATCCGTCACCTGTTCCACTCGCTTGATGCCCCAACTTGTCAAAATCTCTTGAACCCCCAAAACTTCCACTTCATTCCCACTGCGCGCAGGTTTATATAAAAAAATGTTATCTGTAACTAATTGAGCATAATCCTTATCAGGAGTCATCATATATACTGTAAAGCCTTCTTTTTCAGCCTGTTGCGCAAGCGTTCCAATCACATCATCTGCCTCGAAACCTTCTTTTGTGATAATCGGAATCTTCATTCCTTCCAAGATTTCCATCACTGATTTCAAACCAATTGTAATATCTTCGGGTTGGGCATCTCGATTTGCCTTGTATTCTGGATAGCGTTCATGCCGAAAAGTGGGACCCGACAAATCAAATGCAACCGCCAAATGCGACGGTTTTTCTTTTTTCAAAACCTCCAAAACAGTGCGTGTAAACCCTGTTACACAGGAAACATTCACGCCATTTGCATTGATTAAAG
>JBDKKX010000235.1:0-8270 GCA_039795795.1 Bacteroidota bacterium
AACGCCGTTTTTAAAATCGTCCAAGCCTCTGGCTTATAACCCATAATTTTAAATTCAACAGGGTAATCCTTTGGTTTTAAACCATTTATGTACGCATTCGCCCCTGCGGTATAGCTTTCCAACAAACGCATCGTTTCTGGAAATTTCGCCCAACCTTTCACTGCATTTTCAGCCGCAAACACCATTCCTTTCCGTCGTTGCGTCTTGTCCCACTCTAAGTAATTAGTGCCGTTAACAAGTGATTTTTCTCCTAATACTTCCGAAAGCCGCCCTGAAGCAGCACGCGTCGAAAAATCCATTTGCCAAAGACGGTCTTTCGCATGCAGGTAGCCTTGCACGAAAAAGACATCCATCAAACTATCCGCAAAAACGTGTGGAACAGACCTGTCATCATACGCAATTTCCGTTTTACCTTGGACTCCCTGCACCGATATATTCGGAAAAGTGGCAGGTAAAGGCAATGCCGCATTTTGCCAAAAGCCAGTAAAAGGACTCAAAAAAGAACCAAATGCAGGCGCGGGAACACCTCCAATATTAAACGATTTGTTTAAAACCCAAACTAAGCCGACCGTCAAAAACAACGTAATGACGAATTTAACCATTTTGACCATGAAAACCATATTTTTAGTTGAGACAAGCACGAATCGTGCTTTTTTCATAATTGCATGGTAAAAGTAAGTCGAAATTTGGTAAAATTTGGGTTTTTCAAAACAAATTTATTTTTTTTACAAAGATTGCAAAAAATCATATAATTGTTGTACCGCTTTTCCGCGATGACTGATGCTATTTTTGACTTCTATCGGCAATTCCGCAAAAGTTTTGTCAAAACCATTGGGTTGAAAAATGGGGTCATATCCAAAACCACTCGTTCCCACCGCTTCAAAACGAATTGTTCCTTCACAAACACCTTCAAACAAGTGTTGCTGACCGTCCAAAATCAATGCAATTACTGTACGGAAACGAGCTGTTCGCTTTCGTTTTCGACCTAATTTGTTTAAAACCAAATTTATATTCTGTCGAGCATCGCGGCTGCCCGCATAATAAGCGGAATGAACGCCCGGTGCTCCATTCAAAGCGTCGATTTCCAAACCAGAATCTTCTGAAAAACAATTGACGTTATATTTATGGTATAAATATTCCGCTTTTTGAATGGCATTGCCTTGAATTGTCGGTTGTGTTTCGGGAATGTCGTCCGTACAACCAATGTCTGCCATGCTGACGACCGAAACGGGCGTAACTATCAAAATCTCATTGATTTCTCGTATTTTGTGCACGTTTGCAGTGGCGAAAACGAGTTGATATCTTTTTAAACTAACCATATCATAGATTATTTTTAAACTTAAATTGTGGTGAGCTTGGAATTAGGATTAAATGGGATTTTTTTGGGATTAAATGGGATTGATTTTTAGGATTTTTTAGGATTTTCGTACTACAATCCTATTCTACTGAGCTGTTAAAGTTGTAATTTATAAAAGGTTGATTTTCAATTCTGTAGGAATGTCCGTTTGGTAACTCTAAACCCGCCCCGCCCAAAAAAATCCCGTAGGGATGGTACTTGGGTCGTTTCAAAGGACCATCCCTACGGGATTTTGGGGGTTAGAACCGTGTTTTTGTTACCAAAGAGAAATCCCTACGGGATTAAAAATCAATCTTTTATACATTCTAACTTTAACAACTCAGTAAAATACTACAATCCTAAAAAATCTAAAAAATCAATCCCATTTAATCCCAAAAAAATCCCATTTAATCCTAATTCCAACCGCCCATTTTTACTTTTTCACCTTTTTCACCTTCTCTTTTTTCTCAAAAGCACCCGGTATTTCAATCGAAATCAACGCTTTCACCTCTTCCAACGTCAATTTTGCAGCATCTTCATTGGTCATTTTTTTGCCATCCTTTTTAAGCGTAATCGGCGCATTTTTGCCAAACCGAATAAACGCCCCCCACCGACCATTTTCAACCGCAATTTTTTCCTTTTCCCAATTGTGAATAAACCGATTTGCTTCTTTTTCCGATTTTGCCTCAATCAATTCCACCGCTTGCGGATAGGTCAACGTTTCAATATTATATTTTCGAGGAATATTAATAAACATTTCATTCCACTTAATAAACGGTCCAAAACGCCCCGTCCCTTTCGTAACAGGCATATTTTCATACATGAAAACGGGTGCTTCCGCTTTTTGCTTTTCCGCAATATATTTCACTGCATCTTCAAGCGTAACGCCCAATGGATCAACCGCTTTTGGCAAAGAAACCATTAATTTATCAAATTTGATATAAGGTCCATACGGTCCCGCAGACACAATTATCTCCTGCCCATCCTGTTCTCCCAACCGCTTCGGCAAATCGAATAATTTTATAACTTCCTCTAAATCAACCGTTTCTAACGATTGTCCTGCTTTCAAATTCGCATATTGAGGTTTTTCCTTTTCAGCCAACTCCTCCCCTGTCCCAATCTGCGCAACGGGACCAAATTTACTCATTCGAACCAAAACCGTCCGTCCCGATTTCGGGTCTTTACCCAAAATCCGTTCCCCACTAACCCGTTCCGCATCCGTTTTAGTCCGTTCCACATCCGCATGAAACGGCGTGTAAAAATTACCAATCATATTCGTCCACTTATTCTTGCCTTCCGCAATGTCATCAAACTCCTTTTCAACCCCCGCCGTAAAACCATAATTCATCACTTTGTCAAAATGTTTATCCAAGAAATCGACGACCAACATGCCCATATCCGTCGGCACTAAATGATTTTTCACCGCGCCGACTTTTTCCTGCCCTTGCGATTTGGCAATTTTGCCCAATTTATCCAAAGTCAAGATTTGAAAAGCGCGCAAAGTCCCCTCTCGGGTCACTTTCTCCACATAACCCCGATTTTCTTCCATGATTTTAGTAATCGTCGGCGCGTAAGTCGAAGGACGACCAATGCCGCGTTCCTCTAATTCCTTCACCAAAGCCGCCTCCGTGAAACGAGCAGGCGGACGCGTGAATTTTTCAGTCGCCGTCATAAAATTAAAATCCAACAGTTGTCCCACCTTCAAAGGCGGCAACATCCCTTTCGTTTCTTCATCTTCCTCGTCTTTCGACTCCAAATACACCTTCAAAAAACCTTCAAACTTAATAACTTCTCCTTCTGCAACCAATTTTGCCGTCGGAATCGTCGAAATCCCTATATCCACCACCGTTTTTTCCAATTCAGCATCCGCCATTTGAGAAGCAACCGTCCGTTTCCAAATTAAATCATATAATTTTTGCGCATCTCTATCGTCCGAAACAATTTGATTTTGAACATACGTCGGACGAATCGCCTCATGCGCCTCTTGCGCCGATTCTTTATTGGTCTTATAACGCCGCGTTTCCACATATCTCGGACCATACATAATTTTCACCGTTTCCGCAATGTGCGTCAATGCTTCCTCACTCAAATTCGTAGAATCCGTTCGCATATAACTAATATGACCGCCTTCGTACAATCGTTGTGCATTTTGCATCGTCCGATTCACCGAAAAACCCAATTTCCGACTCGCCTCCTGTTGCAACGTCGAAGTCGTGAAAGGAGCAGCAGGTTTTCGTTTAGTCGGGCGAATGTCAATTTTGCGCACTTGATACGTTGCGCCAATACACTTTTTCAAAAATGCTTCTGCGTCCGTTGCCAAATCAGGCTTATTGACCGCTTCTGCTTTCAATTCGACCCGCTTGTTTTGAGCATTCAGCACCCCGAAACTTGCTTCAATCTTAAAAAAAGGTTTTGCATCAAAATTTTGAATCAGTCTTTCACGCTCCACTACCAATTTAACGGCAACCGATTGAACGCGACCCGCCGATAAATTCCCTTTAATCTTCCTCCAAAGCAATTCGGACAACTCAAAACCCACCAAACGGTCTAAAACACGCCGCGCTTGTTGCGCATCGACCAAATGCAAATCCAAAGTACGCGGATTTTGAACCGCTTTCAGAATCGCAGGCTTCGTGATTTCGCGGAAAACAATGCGTTTTGTCGTCCGTTCGTTCAAATTCAACACTTGGCAAAGATGCCAAGAAATCGCTTCTCCTTCCCTATCCTCATCCGTCGCGAGCCAGACTTCGGTTGCTTTTTTAGCCTCCTCCTTCAATTCTTTGACGAGTTTCACTTTTTCGGGCGTGATAATATAATTTGGCTTAAAATTGTTTTGAATGTCAATCGCCAAACCTGTTTTTTCCAAATCGCGGATATGCCCCATACTTGATTTCACTTTAAAATCGGCACCCAATATTTTTTCAATGGTTTTGGCTTTCGCGGGCGACTCTACTATTAGAAGATTTTTGGACATGATGTATATTTTGGATTTCGACGATACCTGAAATCTTAACGGTTGGTTTTGGAAAAGTCGTTATAATTTCCAGCACTTTCCGCTTTGGAAAGTTGCGATATGATTTCAAAAAGTGGATTTCTAAATGTATTGATAACCAACATTTTACAAAATCCAAAATCCAAAATTCAAAACTGGAAATCAAACGACTTGTTTAATCTTGGGGCAAATGTAGGAATTATTGAAACAAAGCAAAATTTTTTTATCATAAAAGTTAGGAAAGCAGCCCAAAAACGATGAATCTTTATTTGCCTTATTCGTTTCAACATACTTTTTTTTGGAATATTGTCAAAATATGCCGTCCTTTGCGCCTTTTAACTTAGTGTGTTTCGCACAATAACCAAAATATTATCATGCATTCGTATCAAATTGACAAAAAGTACGCTAAACCAGTTGCTTACTTCAGCATGGAATTTGCTGTGGATCAGCCCCTTAAAATTTATAGTGGTGGTTTAGGATTTTTAGCGGGGTCGCACATGCGCAGTGCGTACGCTTTGGGACAAAACCTTGTGGGAGTGGGCATTCTTTGGAAAACGGGTTATTATGACCAAATTCGTACGCCCGATGGCTCCTTAACGACGGATTTCCGTATCAAATATAACAATTTTTTAAAAGACACTGGGGTAAAAGTTAAAATCAAGTTTCAAGGAAAAGATTTAACCATCAAAGTTTGGAAACTGGAGGCAGAAACTTTTCAAACGGCTCCGATTCTTTTACTGAGCACCGATATTCGTGAAAATACGGCTTTTAATCGGGGCATCACGGATAGATTATACGATAGCGATAAAATTATTCGCTTGGCGCAATACATGGTTTTGGGCATTGGCGGCGCGAAAGCATTGGAAGCACTCGGTTTTACGCCCGATATTTACCATTTGAACGAAGCGCATCCGCTTCCTGTGGCTTTTTGGTTGTTAGACAAGTATAAAGGAGATTTTGAAGCGGTCAAACAACGCCTTATTTTTACGACGCACACGCCCGAAGATGCGGGCAATGAACGCAGTGATTTTGAATTGATTCAAAAAACAGGTTTTTTAGCAGGTGTTGCGCCTGAATCCATTGCAGCCTTGTGGAAAAGTGAGGAAACAGCGTTCAATCATACCTTAGTTGGGTTGCGGATGGCGAAAATTGCCAATGCGGTCTCTAAATTACATGGCGAAGTTTCCCGCGATATGTGGAAAAATGTAACGGATATTTGCGAAATCACGCATATTACCAACGCGCAAAAGAAAAGTTATTGGGTCGATCCGATTTTGGAAAAAGCCTTGGTGATCAACGATGATGCCTTGCTTGTGGCGCGCAAACGCGAATTAAAAGAGGCTTTTTTCAAAGAAGTGGAAGACCAAACAGGTAAAAAATTAGATCCAAATGTATTAACCGTCGTTTGGGCGCGCCGTTTTGCGGGTTATAAGCGGGCAGATATGCTATTGACTGACCTTAAAAGGTTTAAAAAAATCGTTTCAAATGCCAATCGTCCTGTTCAAGTGATTTGGGCGGGCAAACCGTACCCGTTCCATTATGAAGCAATTGACCAATTTAATGAAATTCATAAAGCATTATTGAATGTTCCAAATTGTACGATTTTGGTCGGTTATGAATTGCGTTTGTCGCGGTTGATGAAATATGGTTCTGATGTTTGGTTGAATAATCCGCGTTATTCTCGGGAAGCGTCTGGCACGAGTGGCATGACGGCGGCAATGAATGCAAGTGTCAATTTCTCTATCAATGATGGTTGGATGCCCGAATTTGAAAAAGATGGCAAAAATTGTTTTTTGATACCACATTTAGACCATAATTTGCCAATTGAGGAGCAAGATGCGCATGATGTGGCGGCAATGTATGATATTTTGGCGAAAAAAATTGTTCCAATGTATTATGCTAAACCGAAAGAATGGTTGCAAATTGTCAAACAATCGATGCGAGATGTTGCGCCTTTCTTTGATTCGGATAGAATGGCGGATGAATATTATGTAAAATTGTATAATATTTAGCTTAGTAATGGAATTTTAATAACATCATCCACAAATTGCGTCAATTTTCTCAGTATGTGACAAAAATACTTTTCGGCACAGATGGAACAGATTCTACGAGGTTTTCACAGATTTTTTTTGATTTTTAATGCTTAAAATCAAAAAAAATCTGTGAAAATCTCGTAGAATCTGTTCCATCTGTGATGAAAAGTATTTTTGTCACGTACTGAGGTCAATTTTCCAAATTGACGCAATTTTTTAAAGACATAGATTTTTATTTTGTAATTTTACTGCTGAAAATTAAAATCATTCAAATGCGTTTAAAAAACAAAGTTGCCATCATCACGGGTGGTGCACGCGGCATTGGCAAATCCGCCGCCGAAGTTTTCACGAAAGAAGGCGCAACAGTCATTATCTGGGATATGCTGCCCGAAGGTGAAAAAACAGCATCAGATTTGCAGTCAGCAGGCTATATAGCTGATTTTCAACAACTTAGCGTCACGGACGTACCTGCCATCGAAGCTGCGGTTCAAAAAATCATCGCTCAATATGGCAAAATTGATATTTTGATAAACAACGCGGGCATTACGCGGGACAAATCGTTTATGAAAATGAGCCATACCGAATGGCAACAAGTCATCGACATCAATTTGACAGGCGTTTTCAATTGCACCAAAGCCGTTACGCCTTTCATGGTTGCGCAAAATTATGGGCGCATCATCTGCACCTCGTCCATTGTTGGCGTTCATGGAGCTTTTGGTCAAACCAATTATGCGGCTGCAAAAGCAGGTTTGATAGCGATGTGCCGCACTTGGGCGAAAGAATTGGGTTCCAAAGGCATTACTTCCAATGCAGTAGCACCCGGTTTCATTCAAACGGATATGACCGACGCGATTCCTGCAGAAATTCGCAACGCTCAAATCAAAGCAATCCCTGCACGACGCATTGGTTTACCCGAAGATATTGCTTACAC
This sequence comes from Bacteroidota bacterium, assembly GCA_039795795.1. Lineage (GTDB taxonomy): Bacteria > Bacteroidota > Bacteroidia > Chitinophagales > Saprospiraceae > JAAFJT01. The sequence continues at coordinate 7,293 of JBDKKX010000235.1, forward strand.
GTATCTATTCTTAGCCTCTGACGAAGCATCCTATATTAATGGACAAGTCATTGGCGTAAATGGCGGCGTTGCATTATAAGTGATTGATTATCAATTAATTTAGCTTCTTCGCAATTCCAATAAGTAGGTTTCTGCCCGAAGCCAATAAGACATATCTCTTCCACTCGGACAGCCCGCTTGCAGCCAAAAAAGGTAGGCTTGATGACGCACCGCTTCTAAAGAAGGTCTATCATCTAAAAAATGTTCACATTTATTCGGGTTTTGCAAATAAGGAGGCGTTCCGAAAAAGTCTTGTCTCCCATAAATCGCACCCGTAAAACGAAGGCAATGTACTTTTTGCGGACAATCGCCGCCTGTACACATACAAATATCTGCTGGCATGTTAGTTGATTGAAAGTTAAAAGAAAAGGTGCAAAGAAAACAAAAATATTTGTTCTCTTTGCACCTTTTGAATTTTTGTTTCAAACAAAACAAAAATTATTTCGCTTCTGGCTGAGGCGATTTGTCGCCTTTCGCTTTGCCGTGTTTGCCACCTTTTTTCTCATTGCGTTCTTCCTTTTTGTCTTCTTTTTTGTCGCCTTGTTTTTCGTCGCGTTTTGCGCGAAGTGCTAACCATTTTCCATATTGCTCATCATTCATTACGCCTTTCACATCTGCTTCATACTTCGCTTTCAATTCTGCGATTTTAGCCGATTTAGCATCTTTTGCAAGTGCTTTATCTTTGTCCACCGCAGCAACCGCCGCTTGGTGGGCTCTATTCAACGCTTTAAAACTCGTTTCTTGTTCCGCAGACAAGCCAAGAGCATTGTTAACCTGACCTTTCCCTTTTTCAGCAGCATCTTTCATTTTCTTACCATGACCTTTCATCTCTTTTACAGGAGCTTGAGCAGGTGCAGGCGCAGCGTTTTGAGCAAATGAAGCGGTTGCCATTGCAAACATCGCTGAAAACGCTAAAATTACATTTTTCATAAAGTCGAA
>JBDKKX010000236.1:0-8254 GCA_039795795.1 Bacteroidota bacterium
GGATTAAATGGGATTTTTTTGGGATTAAATGGGATTGATTTTTTTGGATTTTTTGGATTTCAGTAGCATCATTAAATCCCAAAAATCCCAAAAAATCAATCCCATTTAATCCTAAAAAAATCCCATTTAATCCCAATTCCAACGTGCCACTAAAAAATAATATTTCATAAATCTATCTGTTCTTAAAATTAATCACTACATTTGCGTACCGTTGTGATTTAAAATGTCTGAAAAAAATTTAACTTGACTAATTTGTATGATGAAACAATTCTTAATGGTGTTTATCGCGCTCTTTTTGAGCCTTTCTATGGCGATGGCGCAAAAATCTATTTCGGGGCGCGTCACGGATGGGCGCACGAAAGAGCCTTTGATTGGCGCGTCGGTCTCCTCAAAAGGCACGACGCAAGGGACGCTTACCGATGTCGATGGCAAATTTCAACTCGCGCTTCCAACTGGTAACTCATTGATTGTCATTACTTTCGTGGGTTACGACAAGAAGGAAATGAGTGTTGGTAACGAATCGGTTTTAGAGATTTCGTTGGACGAATCGAGTGCGAATTTGGAAAATGTGGTCGTCGTAGGTTCTCGCGCGCCTGCGCGGACGAATACGCAATCGGCGGTCGCGGTCGATGTGATTACGCCGAAAGATTTGAAAGGTTTTTCGCAAGTCGATGTGGGTCAAATTTTGACTTTTGTAGCTCCAAGTTTCAATTCGAATCGCCAAACGGTGGCGGATGGAACGGATCACGTTGACCCTGCGTCGTTACGCGGTTTGGGTCCTGACCAAGTTTTGGTGTTGGTGAATGGCAAACGCCGTCATACATCGGCTTTGGTGAATATCAATGGTACGGTTGGACGCGGTTCGGTGGGTACGGATATGAATGTGATTCCTGTGGCGGCGATTGAACGGATTGAGGTTTTGCGCGACGGTGCGGCGGCGCAATATGGTTCGGATGCGATTGCGGGCGTTATCAACATCGTTTTGAAAAAAGAAACGGAAGGAATTGCGGTTTCGTTGACGACGGGTTCCAATTTTACGAATTTGAAATATTCCGCGCCGAATATCACGGGCGGTATGACGGATTACAACCAACCCATCACGGATGGTACAGTGGATCAATTGGACATTATGAAAGGGTTCAAATTGGGTTCAAAAGGTTGGTTGATGATTGCGGGTCAATACAATGATAGGGGCAAAACGAATCGCAGTGGTTTGGACAATACTCCGACGACGTATTTGGGTTCTAATGGTAGTTTTCCTTCGACTCCTGCGGGGCAAGACCAAACGACTTTTCGCACGAGTTTGATTGCGGCGGATGCGGCGATTGAAAAAGCGAATGGTTATGACCGTCATAATTTGGTTTTTGGGAACTCTACGGCTAAAAATTATGGTGGTTTTTTCAATGGCGGGTTTCAAACGAGTGAATCGGGTGAATTGTATTTCAATGGGGGCTTGACCCGTCGGACGGGTGATGGTTTTGGGAATTATCGGATTCCTGTGGCGCGGAATCAACAGCCGTTAAAAGCGGATGGTTCGTTGTTTTACAAAAATGGTTTTTTGCCAGGGATTCGTTCTACGATTGATGATGCGTCGTTTATGGCGGGTTACAGGGCTAAATTCGGCGAGTGGAAAATGGATTTGAGCAATGTTTATGGTCAAAATAGTTTCCAATTCACGGTTTTCAATTCTGGGAATGCGTCTTTGGCGAATAATGATAATCAACAAACGGTTTTTAATGCGGGTCAATTGTGGTTCAAGCAGAATTCTACGAATTTGGATTTTTCCAGAATGTTTGAGAAAGTGGGTGCTATCAGCCGTTTGAATACGGCTTTTGGGGCGGAATATCGTTCGGATTCGTATCAAATTGTGGCAGGAGAGCAAAATTCTTATTTTGGCGATGGGCGTAATGTGCCGACGGCACCTTTGACCGCAGGCGGTGCGGCGCAAGGTACTGCGGTGGCAGGACCAGGTTCACAGGTGTTTCCGGGCTATCAGCCGAGCAATGAAGTCAATAAATCCAGAACGAGTATGGGTGCTTATGCGGATTTTGAAGGCGAAATTGCGGATAGATTGTTGCTTGGATTGGCGGGTCGTTATGAGAATTATAGCGATTTTGGTTCTAATTTCAGTGGAAAAGTTTCTGGAAGATTGAAATTGACAAATAAAATTGCGTTACGCGGTTCTGCGAGTACTGGTTTCCGTGCGCCGTCGTTGCAACAACGGTATTTCAATAATACGAGTACTCAATTTGTAAGCGGCTTGCCGTCGAACACGTTGACGGTGAATAATGATAACCCGATTGCGCGCACGTTGATTGGAGTGGATGCTTTGCGTCCTGAAACATCGGTTAGTTTTACGGGCGGTTTCACGGCGAAACTGGATAATTTATTGTCTTTGACGGTGGATGCGTATCAAATTGACATTAAAGACCGGATTGTATATTCGGGTGCGTTTTCGCGGACGCTTTTGGGCATTCCTGCGACGGATTATATTGGGGTGAACAATGTGAACTTCTTTGCGAACGCGGCAAATACGACGACAAAAGGCGTTGACATCGTTGCAAGCAGCAAATTTGCGGTTTGCAAAGGCTTTTTGAACGTGACGGCAGCAATGAATTTCAATCAAAATACGGTGACGGGCATTAATAGTACGACGCTTATCAACGACCCTGCTAAAAATGACCCGACGAAATCGCCTGATACATGGTTTAAAAATTTATTATTTGACCGCCAACAACAATCGCGGATTGAAGTTTGGCAGCCGAAAAATAAAGTGAATTTGAGTTTGAATTACACGTTGAATAAATTGGGTGTAACGTTTCGGATGGTTCGTTTTGGCGAAACAAAATATATTCATAATGTCTATGCGGATGCTAAAAAAGCAGATGGAACGTTTTGGAATACACAATTTACGCGGGATGCGAATGGCGCAGCGTTGATTGACCAAACGTTTAAAGCAATGATTGTCAGTGATTTAGTAGTCAGTTATGGGCTTTCAAAAGAGTTGACGCTTTCGGTGGGCGCAAACAATTTGTTTGATGTGTATCCCGACCAAATTTACATTGACCCGCGCAATGCGTATGGCAGTGTGGATTATTCCAGTGGGCGCGACGCGTCGAATAGAGGTCGTTTGTTATTCCAACCGAATCAAGGTGGTTATAATGGACGGTTTTTGTTTACTCGATTGGTCTTTGCAATGAAATAAAATACGAGTTTTCATGTTATTTTTTGATTGGAACGTCGTTGGCTTGGGGTCAACGACGTTTTTTTCATTTTTTAAATCTTCAAAATCTGCCTTTTTATCGCCACAATTGCCTTAATCGTCGGCTTCTCAAAAGGATACAAATAAAAGTTTTTACTTTTGTGTAACGCATTTGAATTAGGATTAAATGGGATTTTTTGGGGATTAAATGGTATTGATTTTTTTTGGATTTTTTGGATTTTTTTTCTGTAAATTTTTGCGGATAAACAGTTTAAAAGAAGCAATCAAATCCCCAAAAATCAAAAAAATCAATCCCATTTAATCCCAAAAAAATCCCATTTAATCCTAATTCCAAAGTATCATTCTTAAAAAAGAGTTCAAAAAAAAATGAAATTCACCCTATCATTTACCTTAATCTGTGTTTCCATTTCGCTGTTTGGGCAACAAAAAGCGCCTGCAATTGGTCGATTGTACGGCAAAATCGTAGATGCCGCGACTAAATCGCCTGTTGCGTACGCTTCCGTAACCGTTTTGCGTCCTTTGCCGAATGGAAAAGACAGCTTAATCGGCGGCGCGCTGACGTTGGAAAATGGCGATTTTAATATTACAGCCCTTCCAATGGGTGCATTCAAAGTAAAAGCAAGTTTTGTTGGGAATAAAGATTTGATAAAAATGGTCAAAATCTTCCCGCCGAATAATATTGAACAAGATTTAGGCGATTTGCCGTTAGCGGCAGATGCACAAGTGTTAAATACCGTCGAAGTGCGGACAGAAAAGGCTTCTACGACGATGAGTCTCGAAAAACGGGTTTTTAATGTCGAAAAAAATATCACTTCAACGGGCGGAACGGCAGAAGATGTTTTGAAAAATGTGCCTTCGGTGACGGTGGATATGGATGGCAATACCAAATTGCGCGATAAAGGCGCGACTATTTATGTCGATGGCAAGCCGACGTTGATGGCTTTGAACCAAATTCCGTCTGACCAAATTGAGTCGGTGGAAGTGATTTCCAATCCTTCGGCGAAATATGATGCTTCTACGATGGGCGGTATTTTGAATCTTGTTTTAAAACAAAACCGAAAAGCGGGTTATAATGGTGTATTGAGTTTGGGTGCGGGGACACAAGACCGTTATAATGGGATGTTGAATTTGAATTTGAATCGGAATAAATGGAAAGTTTCGGGTTTTTACAGTGGCAATAATGCAAATGTGCCGACTCCTTACACCGTCAATCGCACGAATATGAGTCCTAATGGCGTGATTCAATATTATTATTTGCTCAATTCAACGGTCACGTATAAAAATCCATTTCAATTGGGGCGTTTGACAGTAGATTATTCGGTGGACAATCGCAATACGGTGTCTTTTGCAGGATCGGTTTCTGGTGGTTTTTTTAATATTGCTGTGACGCAGGATTATCAATTCTTATCTGCCGCAAAACAAATGGTCATTTACGGGACACGCCAAACACTTTCTGAAAATCATTTTAATCGAAATAGCGTCGAAGCGCAATGGAAAAAAACCTATCCCACGAAAAATAAATCTTTAACGACTTTATTGAATTATAGTTGGGGCAATAAGACGAATGCAAGTGATTGGAATACAACAGGTTATAATAATAAAGGAGTTGCTTTCGCAGATTCTCCGGAGTTGGTCAAAATGACCGATGCCAATACGACGAATCAAATTTTGTTTCAAACGGATTACGTCAATCCATTGAATGATTCGACGAAATTGGAAATGGGTTTGCGGAGTTTTTGGAATATCAGAGACCAAAATTACTTCTATAAACCGTATAATTACGCGAAAAATGCTTACATTACAGATAATGTTTATTCGCAAGATGCTGCTGTGAATGAAAGTATCAATGCAGCTTATATCATGTATTCGGGTCGTTGGAGTAACCAAATTAGTTATCAAGCGGGTTTGCGGTTTGAACAATCGAATTTAACGGGGATTTCTCGGCTCGCCGACCAACCGAATTTTGGTTATGATTATCCAAAAGGCATGGGGAAAGATTTATTGCGTTCGTTTTTTCCGTCGCTTTCGATTTCTAAAAATTTGGATGAAAAAACCCAAATTGGGATGAACCTCAGTCGGAAAATTCAGCGTCCGAATTTTATGCAAATCATGCCAGGCATTCGGTCGAATGATAAGCAAAATATTACGATTGGGAATTCTGCGTTGCAACCCGAGTTCATTAATTTGGCAGAATTGAATTATAATAAAATTTTTGGCAATCATAATTGGTTGGCATCGTTGTATTTAGCGAATGAAACCAATAGTATTAAACCGTTTGCGCGTCCGTCCGCGACAGACTCGACGGTTTTGATAACGACTTTCGTGAATGGCAATAATGAATTAATGTATGGGATGGACAATACGTTGAAATTGTCGTTTGGTAAAAATTTCGATGTGATGTTGAATGCGAATATTTTTAAATTTAGTGTGAGTGTGGATACGTTTGTCAACAGTGCTTGGACGGGGACGGGCAAAATCGGTTTGAGTTATCGCCTGCCTTCCAATTTTTCAGTGCAGTTGAACGGGGCTTATGAAGGCAATCGTCCGCAGCCGCAAGGCAATCGGCAAGCGATTGCTTATATGGACTTTGCGGTGAAAAAGTCGTTTTTCAACAATGCGGCAAATGTGGTTTTTGCTGTAAACGACGTGTTTAATACGCGGAAGGATATTTCGACTTTTGTGCTGCCGACGATTTGGCAGGAAACGATGCGTCGCCGCGATACGCGTTATTTTAAACTTTCGTTACAAATTCCGTTTGGGAAAATGGACGCTTCTTCGTTCAAAAAAGGCAATAAAAGACCCGAAGGACAGGAAATGCAAGAATTTTAGTCAGACACCTAACAGGTTTTAAAACCTGTTAGGTGTAAAAACCGCACACCTAACAGGTTTTAAAAACCTGTTAGGTGTAAAAACTGCTTTTACATGAAATTTAATTTCACTGACACGCAGCAAAAAATAATATTCCATCTTTTTCTATGGACGATTTGGTTATATTTATCGTTGTCGAATGCTACGGATTCAGAATTTTATGACCGCGCCATTAAAGTCACCGTTTTGATTTTAACGACCCATATTCCCCTATTTGTCCTCAATACAGAAGGTTTGATTCCTAAAATCCTTCAAAAAAAAGGCGTTTCCATCTATTTTGGGTACTTAATTGTCGTAACGATGGTTTTCACGGGGCTGCATAATCTTATTTTGGACGGTCTTCAACAGTTTTTAGCCCATGGAGAACCATGGCATCGGAAATCATCCAAAGGAAGCATTGCCCTAAGCATGGTAGCCACCGTAAGCACGGGTTACGGGTTATTGAATTACGTTGTGGCGCAGGAAAAGCAGCAGCAAGAAAAGCAAAAAGAGCAATTGCAATCGGAATTATCATTTTTGCGGTCTCAAATCAGCCCTCATTTTATTTTCAATGTGTTGAATAGTATCGTTTACCTGATTCGGACGAAATCCGATTTAGCCGAACCCGTTACCTTGAAATTGTCCGAACTCATGCGTTATATGCTCTACGAGTCTGAAAATGCGCAAATTGCCCTCGAAAAAGAGGTTTCTTATTTAAAAAATTACATCGAATTACAAAAAATCCGTTTTGAAGAAGATGTTGAAATTGTTTTTAACATAGAAGGTGTTGCCACTATGCAACGGATAGAACCCATGCTTTTAATCCCGTTTGTTGAAAATGCGTTTAAACATGGAGTCGGTTTGGTGTTGGAGCCGATTATTACGATTGATTTGAAACTAAGTAATGATGCGTTACATTTTGTAGTTAAAAATAAAATTGTGCCTGAAATGGCGATGAATAAAGATAGTAGTTCGGGCATTGGTTTGAAAAATGTGCAAAGGCGATTAGAGTTGTTGTATCCAGCAACGCATCAATTGACGATTCAAAACCAAGAAAATTGGTTTGAAGTGACGCTCCATTTGAATATGGGTATTTTGTAATAGGGCTTTTTTAAATTTAATCTACGATGATAAAATTAATTGTATTTTTTAATGCGTTCGTATTCAGCATTTTAGCCTTTTTTAGCGCGCCTAAAACGGAAAAATCGGATGCTCCAATGCCTATGTGCAATCCAAACGGCATCAATACTTGGACAAGTAGCATTTTGTTTCCAACCTTTCCGTCGGCGAAAGCAGTACCGTCGGTTTTTGAAACCGTTGCTGGAAAAAATTATTCCATGCCTTTGTTGACGAAAACGCCAAAAGATGAAATATTGCTCTCATGGACGGAAAAAATCGGGCAAGACACGACGGTTTTTTGTTTTTCGACTTCCAAAGACAAGGGCAAAACTTTTTCCGCCGCGAAAACCATTTATGCAGGAACGGGTATTGGCAATAGCCGTTTGATGCGCGCAAAAGTGCTGGCTAAAAAAGATGGCAGTTTGGTCGCTGTCTTTTTCAATCGGGCAGACGCGCCGAAAGGCAATGCACAAGGCGGCAGAGGTCGCGGCGGGCGGTCGGGCGAAATTGTTTATTGTGTTTCAAAAGATAACGGTTTGACTTGGACAACCCCGCAATCGGTCGATTCAGACCCGACAAAAGGCATTATGCGGGGCTTTTTTGATGCTGTTTTAATGGCAAATGATGAAATTGCTGTCGCTTATCTGAAAGATGTGAAAGGCAGTACCAAACATGAAGAACGCGATTTACGGCTTGTCACCACGAAAAATGGCGTGTTTCAACCCGAAAAATTGATTGACCCTGTGGTTTGCGATTGTTGTAATATTAATCTTTTGGTAGATGCGAATGGGGCATTAAATGTCTATTATCGGGACAATAATGATGATATTCGAGATATTGCGAGAATGACTTCGGCGGACTTTGGGGAAACTTTTTCCAAATCTCAAATTGTTTATCCCGATGGCTGGAAAATTCGCGGTTGTCCGCACAATGGCGCAGTGTCGAGCGTACAAGGCAAAAGTGCGTTGATCGCATGGTATTCGGGTGCCGAAACCGCATCTGGGATTCGATTGGTGACGCAGGAAGGTAAAAAATTATTGGTGTTGAACGAGCCTACGGTTAAAA